>NZ_CAXAXI010000062.1:0-3207 GCF_963972995.1 uncultured Altibacter sp. | reverse complement strand
GCCGCCTCCGCTCCTATTGTCGCTTCGGCGTTTCACCCTTCATTAGCCACGGTAGGAGTCTTGCTGGCAGTGTTTGGTTATGCCATTGGGACGGTGGGTGCAATTCTGTGTACGGTTTTAATGCAATTGGCAGCTTCGGCGTAGGTTTTCTTTTAAAAAAAATGCATCTTTGCCCGCGTTAAAAAATAATGCTTCATGAAATATTTGTTTTCCCTGTTCGCTTTACTTTTCGTCATCACAAGCTGCAACAATGATGTCAACAAAATGTCTTTATCCGGAGAAGTTAAAGGGCTTCGGAAGGGGACCATATTGCTTCAGAAAATAGAAGACACAAGTCTTGTTGCAGTAGATTCTGTGGTTATTCATGGGGAAGCGATCTTCAATTTTTCAGAAACTATTGAAAGTCCGGAGGTATATGTACTCAGCCTTCGCATCAAGGATGAATCGTTATTGGACAAAGAACTTCCTTTCTTTGCAGAAGCGGGCGAGATCAACATTAGAACAAATTTAAAAAATTTCAATTCGGGTGCTGTGATCACAGGGTCGAAAAATCAGGCGAAACTTTCAGAATACAAAAAGTTGAAGCAGCGTTATGCCGACAGAAACCTAGATCTTATTGAACAAGAATTTGAAGCGTTAAAGACCGGAGATGACAGTCTTTTGGAGGTAATTCGAAAACGGAAACAAAGTACAATTACCGGCAAATATCTTGCGACCGTAAATTTTGCCATGAACAATAACGAATATGAACTGGCACCGTATCTTATGCTCAACGAAGTTTTCGACGCCAATGTGAAATATCTTGATACGGTGTACAAGTCGCTTACTCCAAAAATAAAAGACTCTAAATACGGAATCGAATTAGAGTCTTATATCGCTGAGCGCAAACAGAGCGGAAATTAATTACAGCGCGTTGATCTTATCGATCAATTTTCTACCGCGATCTTCCAATTCTTGATTGATCGCTTTGAAATGCTTCTTTTTATTCTCGACATCCTTAGCGTTCACTTTCTCGATTAATTCGTCGAACGTGTTTATCGCCTCATCAATGATCGCTTCGGCTTTCTTATTGTCCTTGTCCGGATTGGTAAGTTCCCAAATATAGACAGCTTCAATAATATCGCCTAACACATAATTAATGTCTCTTTTTAAAATACGTACACTTGCCATTTTTATAAATAATTTTATGCAAAAGTACTACTTACTTGTAGATTACGGGATATAAACCTCTAAAAATATGGCCTCGTTGGTATCAATAATAAGTGTATTGACCACAGCAGGGATTAGGATCGTTTCTCCGGTCTCGATGGTCTCGGAATGCGTACCGGTCTTTAAAGTGGCACTGCCCTTGACACACATGTAGACAGTAAAGGAATCAATGTTGGAAAGGTCTCTTTCCATAGACCGGGAGAGATCGAGTTTATTCGTCTCAAAATACGGAATTCGCTTTAAGAGAACCGGCATATTCTTTTCTTCGGAATAGAAAATTTTGGTACTGTGCGGTTCAAAATTGATAGCATCTACCGCCAATTCTGTGTGTAACTCTCGAAAGGTTCCGTCGGTATCCGGTCGATCCCAATCATAGATACGATAGGTGACATCGGATGTTTGTTGGATCTCGGCGAGCACTACTCCTGCTCCAATAGCATGTACGGTTCCCGGAGGAATAAAGAAGGCGTCCCCTTCTTGCACCTTTTCTGAATGCAAGATGCTTGTAATGGTATTTTCTGAAAGCGCTTTTTGGTATTTCTCTACATCCATGGCCCCGTTAAAGCCCAAAATTAATCGTGCATCGGCTTCTGCATGAAGAATATACCACATTTCAGTTTTTCCGAAGCTGTCGTGCCGCGACTTTGCTAGATCGTCATCCGGATGCAGCTGCACCGAAAGATCTTGCTTCGCATCGATGAATTTAAACAACAAAGGGAATTGATCTCCAAAATGCCGGTACACTTTTTCACCAACCAAATTACTTTTATATTGTTTTATTAGATCCAAAAGCGACTTACCCTTGTGGTTTCCATTGCGTACTTTAGAAATACTATCTTGTACCCCGGAAAGCTCCCAACTTTCTCCAATTTTCCCGTCTTTTTCTTTTCTGAAAAGTCTTTTCAATTTTTCGCCGCCCCATACTTTCTCTTTGAGTATGGGAATAAATTTCAGAGGATATAAATCTGAACCGCTACCCATTGTAAACGACGAAGTTTCTTGGTGTTTCATAGAGTTTTACTTCGATCTCATAATGCGATTCCAATCGCTTCCGAAGCTTTTTCCAAATGACTATGGCTATATTTTCTACAGTTGGGTTCAATGATTTGAATTCCGCCACTTCCAGATTAAGATTCTTATGGTCAAAAGCATCTTCTACTTCTTCTTTAATAATATCCTTGAGGAGTTTAAGATCGATAAGAAATCCTGTTTCCGGATCGATAGTACCTGTAAGACCTACTTCAAGCTCATAGTTATGACCGTGGTAATTAGGGTTGCTGCACTTTCCGAAGACAGCAAGATTCTTCTCATCACTCCACCCTTCCTTGAACAAGCGATGTGCGGCATTAAAATGGGCTTTGCGATATACCGTTAGACTCATACGCTTATGTGTTGATAAAATTTATCAAAAATAATTTTGAACCAAGCCGTATATTGATCGGGGTTCGCTTTGATGTCGTCCCGTACCTTTTCCAAGGGCATCCATTTCCATGAGGCGACTTCCTTTAAGTTTATGTTAGGAGTGCCGTTGTATTCCCCTATTAGAATGTGGTCGTATTCATGTTCCGTCAACCCGTTATCAAAGGGAGCTTTATAAATAAAAGCAGTGGTCTCTTTTAACGGCGTGGTAAAACCCATTTCCTCAAATAACCTTCTCTTTCCGGCTTCCAAATTCGATTCTCCATCCCGTTGATGACTGCAACATGTATTTGTCCATAGACCGGGGGAATGATATTTAGAAAGGGCACGTTGCTGTAGCAATAATTCTTTTTTACTGTTAAAGATAAATACCGAAAAAGCCCTGTGAAGCAATGCCTTCTCGTGCGCTTCCATCTTAGGCATCAAACCAATCTTCTCATCCTTTTCATTGACTAGGATGACTAGTTCTTCCTTCATAGCAAATTCTTCTTTTTCCAAAAGTACGAAATAGGTGGATGTTATTAAAAACAAAAAGCGTTCAAAGTGATTTTGAACGCTTTTGTTTGTTATTAGTTCGTG
>NZ_CAXAXI010000061.1:0-3264 GCF_963972995.1 uncultured Altibacter sp. | reverse complement strand
GGCTCCCATCAAGGATTTCGACTGACGCTGTATATTGTCCTTAAGAGTGGTGCTGAACAGTTGTATCGACACCACAGCGGCAATACCTAGAATGATGGAGGCCATGAACAAGAACAAACGCAGCTTGCTCGCCTTAGCGTCTCGCCACGCCATTGTAAAAAGCCATGTGGTGTGTTGCGCCATACGAATTAGGGAACGTTGGTAGGTTCATTAGTAAATAGCTGCCCCCCTTTTAATCGTAGGATTTGCTGTGTACGGTGGGCCAATTCCAGATCATGCGAAATGATGACCAAGGTGGTACCGGCCTCTTTGTTAAGGTCAAAGAGCAACCGAATTACATTTTCACCGGTTTCTTCATCCAGATTCCCGGTAGGCTCGTCCGCAAACAAAATGGCAGGGGTATTGGCAAAGGCTCTGGCCAAAGCTACGCGCTGTTGCTCACCTCCCGAGAGTTGCGACGGATAGTGATGCAGTCGATCGCCCAAGCCGACTTTCTCTAATAGGGTGGTACTTTTTTGCTGGGCTTGTATATCGCCTCGCAACTCTAAAGGCACGCTTACATTTTCAAGGGCCGTCAAGGTGGGTAACAGCTGAAAGTTTTGGAAGATGAAACCAACCTTCTCATTGCGCAATTGGGCGCGTTGGTCTTCATTCAAGGTGCTTAGATCATGGCCGCAAAGTTCAACCGTTCCGGCACTGGGCTGGTCTAAACCGGCACATAAGCCCAGTAAGGTGGTCTTTCCGCTTCCTGAAGGCCCTACAATGGAAAAGGTCTGCCCCTTTTCAACATCAAAAGAAATGTTCTGTAAAACCGTTAATTGTTTGTTACCACTGGAATATGTCTTTTCCAACCCGCGTATCTTTAATATCTTTGACATATAGATTTTTAGATTTAAACGACTGTTCATGCCGAAGGTTCAAAATAAACAAAGGGATTCGATCCTACCAAACACAATCGCCCGTAAACTCTTAAAGTTTTGTTATTTTATCGCACTGGGGTTGTTCCTAACGGGTTGTGGTGAGACCAAAACGGAAAAGAAAGCCCGGGATACACCTACCGATCCACCCACCGAAGTCACAACAACCGATACCACGAAGACCATTTTGTGTTTCGGCGATAGCATTACGGCCGGATACGGATTGGACGACAGCAACGAGGCCTACCCTGCCCTATTGCAGCAAAAAATTGACTCTTTAGGCTTGGAGTATACGGTGATCAATGCCGGAATCAGTGGTGAAACGACGGCGGGCGGCAAAGGCCGTATGGATTGGACCTTACAACAAGACATTGCCATTTTTATCTTAGAATTAGGGGGTAATGATGGCTTGCGTGGCGTACCCCTTACCGAAACACGTGCCAATTTACAGGCCATCATCGATGCCGTGCATACAAAAAGCCCGGAAACCACCATCATTCTGGCGGGCATGGAGCTGCCGCCCAACATGGGACAGGCGTACACCGGCGAATTTAGGCGTATGTATGCGGAATTGGCTAAGGAAAACGACCTTGCGTTTATCCCATTTATTCTGAAAGACGTTGGAGGCGTTAAAGCGCTGAACCAAAACGATGGCATCCATCCGAATGCCGAAGGCCATGAGATCGTAGCGAATACCGTTTGGGAAACGCTGAAGCCGTTGATCAGTAAATGATCAGGATAGCTGAAATAGTGCGCTCCGACAGGAAATCCATATACGCTGAAAACTGTGTAGTAGACTCGATTTAGAGCGACTTCATATCGATCACAAACCGATACTTCACATCACTTTTAAGCATACGCTCGTAGGCCTTGTTAATGTCTTGTATCTTGATGACTTCTACATCCGACGTGATGTTATGCTCGCCACAAAAATCCAGCAGCTCCTGTGTTTCGGCGATCCCGCCAATAAGCGAGCCTGCTACCGACTTCCGACCCATGATCATAGGGACCGTGACCAGCATCGGATCCAGAGGTCCTAAATAACCGACTACCACTAAAGTACCATTGGTGTTTAGCGTAGCCACATACGGATTCAGATCATGGGCATAAGGTACGGTATCAATAATGACATCAAATGTCCCTGCAACGCTTTCCATCTGGGCTTCGTCGGTGGAAATAACCACCGCATCGGCGCCTAACGCTTTGGCATCGTCTGACTTATCCGGAGATCTGGAGAACAAGGTAACATGAGCACCTAAGGCTGCTGCCAATTTGATCGCCATATGGCCCAGACCGCCTAGCCCTACGACCGCTACGGTACTGCCCTTGCCTACCTTCCAATGTCGCAAAGGTGACCAAGTTGTGATGCCCGCGCACAACACCGGAGCGATACCCGCCTTATCTAAATTTTCGGGAACACGCAATACAAAGGCTTCATCTACCACAATGGTTTCCGAATAACCCCCGTGCGTATTGGTATCTAAATGCTTGTCGTAACCTCCGTACGTTCCCACCCATTCCGGACAGTATTGTTCTAGGTCTTTTTTACAATTCTCGCAGTGCCTGCAGGAATCCACAAGGCAGCCTACCGCCACCAGATCGCCAATTTTGTAATTACGTACACCATCCCCTACCCGTTTTACCGTCCCGACGATCTCATGACCGGGAACCACCGGATATTGGGTCATCCCCCAATCGTTACGTGCAAAATGCAGATCCGAATGACACACGCCGCAATAGTGGATATCGATCTCTACATCTTTAGAAGTGACTTCTCTTCTATCGATATTCATTTGTTTCAAGTCGGCCTCAGGCGCATGCGTCCCATAAGCTTTTACGGTAGATGTTTTCATATAGTTGGCTTTTAGTTTTTTAGCTTTCTAAAGGTAGGGATAATATATGAAGGGTTAATGCTTATTGGGAGAAGGTTTAAGAGTTGGGATTTGGAAGTTGAATGTAGGAAGTTGGAAGTTGGAAGTTTATATTTGTTTTTTCCTTAAAATCGCTCCAAACGAATACAAATGTTAAAAATCTATTACTTCGGCTTTACTTCGGCTTTACTTCGGGTTTAATTCGGGTATACTTCGGCTATAGGTCGGGTATAGGTCGGATGAACTTCGATATGACAGTATTATCCTACAATCCAAAACAAGGTGAACGGTGAAGGATTTAGAAGTTAAAAGTTGAATGGTAAACACAACGATAAAAAAACAAAGAAGCAGCTTCCAAACGAATAGCCATCTCCACTTTAACCCCACTATAACCCCACCATAACTCAACCGTAACCTCAACATGCTCCGGAGGAGTGAACAGTGAGCCATGAGCAGTGAAGTGTGAGTGGTGAAGC
>NZ_CAXAXI010000060.1:0-3550 GCF_963972995.1 uncultured Altibacter sp. | reverse complement strand
CGGAATGACAGTTTCATTGTCATTCAGAGCGAAGCGAAGAATCCATTCAATAACAGAGAGATTCCTCATTCCATTCGGAATGACAGTCTCCATGTCATTCAGAGCGAAGTGAAGTACCCATTCAATAACTAAGAGATTCCTCATGGCATTCGGAATGACAGTCTCCATGTCATTCAGAGCGAAGCGAAGAATCCATTCAATAACAGAGAGATTCCTCATTCCATTCGGAATGACAGTTTCATTGTCATTCAGAAAAGAAAAGAAAACCCAACACCTACTTCTTCCGTATATAGGTATAGAATGCATATCTTTAACTAATACCAAAAAAACGCTTGCAAAACCGGACACGCATACGATCCAAACTCTTACACTCCTTTATACTGGGAATGGTTGCCCTCTATGTGCTCAGTCCGTTGCGCAACGAAGTGTTCAACGTTTTTCACAGCCTGTCACACTACATTCAATCAAACATTGCGCACACCCATCATCATCACGACGACGATCATGACCATCACAGCGACAAGGCCCCGGTAGCGTCACACCTTCAGGAGCCGGACGCACATTCGCATGCGCACGAATTGCTTTCGTTCGTAAAAAAGGCCCTTGGGTTTGCCGATTCCTCCGATACTAGCGAAAATCCTCCAACCGAATTCAAATTCCCTAAACATATTCTTCCGCTCTACGACACACCCTCACAGCTGCTTAGCTATCGCTCCGTCCGACCCATCTTCCGGCGTGGCGCTGCCTTGAGCGGTCGTGACCAGGATGTGACCACACCCCCTCCCCAAGCCTGTTGAACATACGGTATTTCCGCTTTCGGTGTATAACGTGATACGCTGTGTATTTAGGATACACGGTGCTGATGCGTTGTACCTTCCGAAGTAAGGCTATGCCAAACACATTCAGATAAAACGAAAAGCGTTCCGAAGAAGGAACCCAACTATCCATACAAACAATTCAACAGATGAACTATTTATATATAGCATGTTGCATGCTACTTGCAACCCCACTATTCGCACAAACCATGCGCGGCAAAGTGGTCAATCCTCAAAACCAACCGCTCGAAGATGTTGGCATATTTAATCAGAATACAGGACAACACAGCCATACCGATGCCACGGGGTCCTTCACCATGATCAACACCTCCGTAGGTGATTCGGTGTATTTTTCGATCCTCGGGTACAAGACGCACCTTATCGCAGTGTCCCAAAACGATCTGACGACAGCCGTGACGGTCACGATGCAAACCTCCAGCATTTCATTGGACCAGATCGTACTCACGTCGGAGATCACGACGCTTAGTCGCATTGTGGACGTCGACGTACAAACCAATCCGGTGAACTCCTCTCAGGAGATCCTCCGAAAGGTGCCCGGTCTTATTATCGGTCAGCATGCCGGCGGCGGAAAGGCCGAACAGATCTTCTTACGCGGTTTCGATGTGGATCACGGAACCGATGTGGCCCTGAGCGTGGACGGTATGCCGGTGAACATGGTAAGCCACGCCCACGGACAAGGCTACGCCGATCTGCATTTTGTGATCCCGGAGACCATCGAGAACGTTCATTTTGGTAAGGGTCCTTACTACGCCGACAAAGGGAACTTCAATACAGCAGGCTTTGTCGATCTAAGGCTTCGGAAGACCCTGGACAAAAGCAGGGTATCGCTGGAAGCCGGACAGTTCAATACCTCACGTCTGTTGGGTATGTTCAATGTATTTGCTTCAGAAAACAGCAATGCCTATATCGCATCGGAGCTCTACCTTACCGACGGTCCCTTCAATTCGCCCCAGAATTTCAATAGGATCAACGTCATGGGTCGATACAACTACAACCTCTTTGCCGATCAGGAACTCAATGTGACCGCTTCCTATTTCACCAGCAAGTGGGATGCCAGCGGACAGATCCCCCAACGTGCCGTGGATCAGGGACTGATCGATCGGTTCGGGGCCATAGACGATACCGAGGGCGGACAAACCAGCCGAACCAATCTGTTGGTGGCACACACCAAAAAGATCGATGACGATCAGCAATTCAAGACACGCGCCTTTTTATCGCACTACGATTTCGAGTTGTATTCTAATTTCACCTTCTTTCTCGACGACCCCGTCAACGGGGATCAGATCCGACAAAAAGAAGACCGAATGATCGCCGGTGCCGAAAGTGTGTATCAGAAAAAGAACATCACGCTGGGCACCAATACCCAACTAGAGTTCCAGTCGGGACTGGGGTTTCGCTACGACAATGCCAACGACATCGAACTATCCAAGACCCTGAACCGACAAACCACCCTCGACAGGATCGCCCTGGGGGATGTGGATGAAGTGAACACCTACGGATTTGCGAATGCCGAGTTTCAGACCGGCAAGTGGAAGTTCAATCCGGCGCTGCGTTTGGACTATTTCAAATTCGACTATGTGAACGCACTCACCGAAACCTACGACAACCAAAGCGAGTCCAAGTTGGCCGTGAGTCCGAAACTGAACACCATCTATTCGGTAAGCCGAAACTGGCAACTGTTCCTTAAGTCGGGCATCGGTTTTCATTCCAATGACACCCGGGTGGTGGTCGCGAACAATGGCGAAGACATCCTTCCGGCAGCCTATGGTGTGGACCTGGGCACCATTGTAAAACCCATCGACAAGCTCGCGCTCAATGCCACGGTATGGGGCTTGTTTTTGGAACAGGAATTTGTATACGTAGGTGATGCCGGGATTGTAGAACCCAGTGGCAAGACCCGACGTATGGGACTGGAAGTAGGCGCCCGCTATCAGCTGAACGATTGGCTGTACCTCTACGGCGACATCAACTACACCCATGCGCGCAGTACCGAAGCACCTGAAGGCGAGGACCTCATTCCGCTTGCACCGGACCTCACCAGCGCCGGAGGGATCCTGATAGAAGGTTTAGGTAACTTTTCGGGGGCGTGGACCTATCGTTTTGTGGACGACCGTCCGGCGAACGAAGACGGTTCCATCACCGCCGAAGGCTACTTCATTACCGACCTCAACCTGAACTACGATTACAAGAACTGGACCTTCGGCGTCATAATAGAGAATCTATTCGACACCCAATGGAACGAAACCCAGTTCGCCACCGAAAGTAGGCTGTTCAATGAACCCGCACCCGTGGAAGAGATCCATTTCACACCGGGCACCCCTTTTTACCTGCGGGGGAAAGTGGCGGTATCTTTTTGAGGTGGTGAAGGGATGACAGTGAGCAGTGAGCGGTGAGCAGTGAGTGGTGAGCGGGGGATGGTGAAGGGTTACTAGTGAATGGTGAATAGTGAAGAGTTAGGAGTTAGGAGTTAGGAGTTAGGAGAATGGATAATGAATAATGAATAAGGGTTAATGGTTAGAAATTAAAGAAACCTTATCAAACAGAACAAAAAAGAGCTAGTTCAGAAGTGAATTTAGCTTTCTATTTTCCAAATAATCCTTCCGATTTAAATTAATCGCAAAAAGCCTTTATCCGGCCTCAGAAAATATCCCGTAAAATGCAAGGAGGTGCAACGTTAAGCGCGTTCCGCTGTCTGAGGTACGCTAAGGCGTGCC
>NZ_CAXAXI010000059.1:0-3707 GCF_963972995.1 uncultured Altibacter sp. | reverse complement strand
GCTTATATAATAACCAACCAAAAGAAAACCCCTTCTCGAAAGAGCGGGGGTTTTTATTTTTGAAAAATGCTTACAAATTTATCTTTTTCGACTAACATGCTTTTAATTAGTGATTTAGCATTTTGACGATTAAAAATAGCACTTCATCGGATTTTTAATCAAATGTTAAAATTTCAGTGTTAACCGTCTAGTGCCCAGTTATTAAGAAGGCGAGGTGCTATTTTTCCTTTTGTTAGCCTTTTATTTGTCCTAAATTCGTGCAGTTAAAACAATTACCAAATCATTTTAAATTTCATGAATTTATGAGAAAAATTACATTACTGCTCTTATTGTTCATCGCTAGTTTGAGTGTTCCTCAAGCTACGTTTGCACAGCAGAGTTCAAAAGTAAGGGCTTATACCGTCCAAGCAAAGGCCTCAAAAAAGGCTATGAACGTTGGGAGTCAACGTTCCTTTTTACCTCCTACAACAGTAGAAGCTGGTTTTGCCGTGAATACGTTGGCAACGATGCCTGAGCAAATGGCTGGAATGGCTATAGATGATGCTACGGGTACCATTTACTTAGCAAGCCAAAATACAGCGAGTGCACTTTACAGTGTGACTCCGGCAGGTACAGTAACCTTGCTAAATTCCGATTGGTCCAGTATGGGGCCTTTTTATCCTTTCGTAGCGACAGATGTTGAATTTGCTAATGGGTTTTTCTATTCTCAGCTAGATGTGAACACGCTAAGAGAGGTGGATGCAGCTACAGGAACGGTTACCGGATCTTATACCGGTGCTAATAGTGGTATTGAAGCTGGTATAGCTGTAATAGGTAATAACTTGTATTCTACCGATGGGAGTATTGGTACCGAATTATACGTGCGTGATTTAACTACGTATGTGGCAACATTATCCCCTATCGCATTGCCTAACCCCGGAAACGAAACTTTAGAGAGCACTTCCAATCCGAATGAATTGATTTACTGTGGAAATGGAAATTTCCATCGCGTGGATCTTTTGGCTGGAACGGTTTCTCCTGTAATCGCAACGATGACCTCTGCACAGTCACATTTTGCTGTGACCCCCGATGGTTTATTTGCATATTATTTCGATCAAACCGCGGGTATTATCCGTAAAGTTGACCTGTCTTCCGGTGCTGTATCAGATTTTGTTACCGGAATTACGGGGGCACAATTCAACGATCTTGAATTTGGACCGGCAACATCGGGAAGTAATATTAGCCTATATTTTACAGATAGTGCAAACCTATACGAGATTACAGGTGTATTTGTTGGAACAGCTCCCACCATTGCTTGTCCTCCGGACAACATGTCAAATACCAATCCTGGAGAATGTTCTGCGATCGTAAACTTTACCGATGCGGTAGCGATCGATGCCGAAGACGGGCCAATTTCCGTAACCCAAACTATGGGACCTGTAAGTGGAAGTGCTTTCCCAACAGGAGACACTATCATTGAATTTACTGCTACAGACAGCGATGGGAATTCTACTTCCTGTCAGTTTACTGTAACGGTGGTAGACAATGAAGCACCTGTTGCCGTATGCCAAGACCTAACCGTAACATTAGATTCAGTTACCGGGATGGCTTCAATTACCCCGGCAGATATTGACAACGGTTCGACAGACAACTGCGGAATTGTTACCTATTCTTTAGATCAGGACACTTTCGACTGTTCTAATACAGGAGACAATACAGTGACATTGACGGTTACTGATGCTGAAGGAAATTCTTCTTCATGTACAGCCACTGTTACGGTTGAAGATACTACAGCTCCGGTGATTACATGTATTGGAGCTCCTTCAATCTTTTCTGAAACTGAAGACTTTGAAGCTGCTTCTATCCCTGCAGGATGGTCCACAATGATCGTTAGCGGAACGGTAGATTGGACCTTTGGAACTGCTGCCATGCCAGGAGGCGCCGACTTCGCTACCAATGCGGCGATCTTTAATGACGATGCAGCCGGTGGTTCAGAATTAGACAACACAGTACAACTGCTTTCTCCGGTATACGACTTAACCGGAGCTATCGTTGCAGATTTATCTTTTGACTATTCATTACAAGTATTTATAGACTCTGGCTTGTTTACTGTGGAAGTCTTTGATGGTGCTGCATGGCAAGAAATCTTATCTGTTGATGTAGATACACCGCCAACAAATTCTGGGGTTCTGGATATGCTTTCATATGCCAACGCAAACTTCCAAGTACGTTTTATGTATGATGATGAGGATGACTTCGCTTGGGGAGCCGGCGTGGATAATTTCCAATTCGATTATGAATTGCCAAGTGCTGCACCCTATGACGTAATATTGGATGCAAACGGAATGGCTACGATTGACGCGAGTGAGTTGATCGCTAGCGTTGAAGAAGCGTGTGGGTATACAGTAACTGTTGGAGGGCCTGCAACTGCTGCAAATATTACTAATTGCGGGAACAGCCCGGAGCTTATCCCTGCAACAGGTACCAGTGGAGATATGAATCCTTCTATCGCTACTGTAACCGATACAGGTATTATTGGTACCGATTATACATTGGATAACGTAACGGTAAACATTGAACATACCTGGGCGTCTGATATTGATATGACCTTGACATCTCCGAACGGAATTACGATGGATGTAATGCTTGACGATGGTGGAAGTAGCGGATTAGATACCGCAGCAACCCTTGTGTTCACAGATGCCTCTGCCAATTTGGTAGATGACTTTAATGACGCAGCATCCATTCAACCTGACTTTCAAGCTGAAGGTGGTTTGTTTAATACAGTATTTGCCGGAGAGCCTATCGATGGTGACTGGACCCTGAACATCAATGATGATACCGGAGGTGATTCAGGACAGTTGAATAGCTATTGCATTACGTTTAGAGCTATCGTTGACACAACCGTAAGTTTCGATTGTTCTCAATTAGGAGAAAATCAAGTTGAGGTTTTTGTGACCGATGACAGTGGTAATTCTACCAGTTGTATCGCAACCGTGAATGTGATCGATGATACCGATCCGGTTCTTATCTGTATGGATGCCACTATTGAACTAGGTGCTGATGGAACAGCAACCGTAGATCCTATGGCATTGCTTGGTGTTGCACCTAGCACATACAATGCTATGGTTATTGGAAGTAATAATGCCTCAGGAACTGAAGGTCTTACAGATTTTGTAGTTACTGTCGCAACTGCTGAAACTGTTTCTTTCGATTGGGATTACACCTCAAACGATATTCCAGGTTTCGACAGCTTTGGATATTTGGTAAACGGTACGTATACACAATTGACCGATCCTGCATTAGGAAATCAGTCCGGTACTGCCACCGTAACATTAGCGCCCGGTGATGTGTTCGGATTCCGTTCTCAGACTGATGATAATGATTTTGGTAATAATGAAACTGCTGTAACTAATTTTACAGGTGGATTTACAGGTCAGTTTGATCCTGCCAACTGGACATTGGTTCTAGACAACTCAGACGGAGACGCATTCTTTGTAGAGATCCCCGGAGGTCCGTTATCGTTTGATGCCTGTGGTATCACGGTATTGGCTGTGGATGTGACCATGGTTACCTGTGCAGACATTGGAACGCCTATTACGGCTACCGTATTTGCCAGCGATGCCAGTGGAAACATTGCTTCTTGTACCTCTGTGATTACTGTGGTTGATCTATTGGCACCGGAGATCACCTGTCCTGCAGACCAAACGGTAGATCCCGGAGCAGAC
>NZ_CAXAXI010000058.1:0-4172 GCF_963972995.1 uncultured Altibacter sp. | reverse complement strand
GGTAACTGTATGGCTAGTGTATGGAGAGTGTATGGAAAACAGAAAGTGACACAAATGACCAAAAATGACATAAAATGACATAAATGAACATAAAGTGACACAATTGAACATAAAGTGACATAAATGAACATAAATTGACATAAAATGACCAAAACCGGACAAAATCGGACAAATGTGGACAAAAACGGACAAATGTGGACAAAAGGGGTCAAAAACGGAAGGCTACATACGTAATCGATCCTGAAAGCGTTTTAGTTAGTAGCTAAGAACCCATGACCTTGTTTTATGAGTCAATCTCCATGGCGTTGGCCAAAAAAAGAATACAACGGTCGGGCTTTAGGCCTGCTGTATGAGGACATGCCGCAAGGAATGAGAATACAAGATAAACCTTTTTCTATCTGTTCATAATTAGTATCTTAGTTGCCGTAAGATAACCCCATCTCGTTTCCCTGTCTATGGCTTTGCAAACCAAAATTTACCAAAAAGAGAACAACCTGCGTTTAGGGAAGTTAATTGGGGAAAGCATGCGGGACATGTATGCGTCCCGATTCCTTGCCAAGCAATTGGCTGTACGGGATATTAAAGGACAGTACCGACAGTCGTATCTGGGACTTGTGTGGGCTTTTATTACACCCCTTGCCACCGCTGCCATTTGGATCTTTTTGAATAGTTCGGGGACCCTGCGTATCTCAGACACCGGCATACCCTATCCTGTGTTTGCCTTTTCGGGGACCTTGCTGTGGTCCATTATCACCGAATCCATCAATGCACCTATGAACAATACCAACAGTGCGCGTAACATTTTATCTAAGATCAATTTTCCGAAGGAAGCACTTATCATTACCGGCCTGTATAAATTGTTGTTCAACAGTGCTGTTAAAGTACTGCTATTGATCGTTTTTGTGTTTGCCTTTGGCGTAGGTTTTCACTGGACGCTTTTACTATTTCCATTCATCTTATTGGCCGCCGTACTGTTTGGTACGACCATTGGCCTTTTTCTAACGCCCTTAGGAATGCTCTATACCGACGTAAACCGCACCATCGGCTTCGTGCTTCGGTTTGTGATGTATGCAACGCCTGTGGTCTATGCGGTACCTAATGACGGAATTTTAAAATGGATCATGGAATTAAATCCCATCACCCCCTTGGTGACCATTGCCAGAGATGCGTTGGTAGGAGGCGATTTTCATTATTTGCTGTACTTTTCCATTGTGGTGGCTGTATGTATTCCCTTGTTTTTTATAGCCATGGTGATCTACCGAATTTCCATCCCAATCATTGTTGAACGATTAAGCGCCTAAGTATGAGTGACGAAGTCTTGGTAAAGGTTGAAGGATTGTCTAAGAAGTTCTGCAAGGACCTGAAGACCAGTTTGATGTATGGCGTAAAGGACCTGTTCTATGGGCTGTCCGGTAGCACCTCAGAGCGCACCTTGCGCCCCAAGGAGTTCTGGGCGGTAAAGGATATCAATTTTGAATTACGACGTGGCGAATGTCTGGGATTGATAGGGCATAACGGCGCCGGGAAGTCTACCTTATTGAAAATGCTGAACGGCCTTATCAACCCCGATGCCGGGAAGATCACCATGCGCGGACGCGTAGGGGCCTTGATCGAACTGGGAGCCGGATTCAACCCTATTTTAAGCGGCCGGGAGAACATCTATAACAACGGAGCCGTGTTAGGGTTCTCGAAAAAGGAGATCGATGCCAAGGTAGAAGAGATCATCGATTTTGCCGAAATCCGCGAATTCATCGATATGCCCGTTCAAAACTACAGCAGCGGGATGAAGGTACGACTGGGTTTTGCCGTAGCAGCCCAAATGGAACCCGATGTGCTTATTATTGACGAGGTATTGGCGGTAGGGGATATTGCATTTCGAGTGAAATGTTTTAATAGAATATCAGAACTCCTTCATAACTGCGCAGTGCTCTTTGTAAGCCATTCCATGCCCCAGGTTGCTAGAATTGCGACGCATGTGTTGCATATGGAAAATGGTGTTGCCGATTATTACGGCTCTGATATAGCCTATGGTCTTAGCTTATATCATAAAAATTATACAGTCGAGAATACGACCATTATAGGAGATGATGTTGTGCTAAACTCTTTTTCCCTGCTTGATATATCGGGCACGCCAAAAACGATATTTTCCAGCGCTGAAACCATTTGTCTGAAATTGGATTTTGTTAATAACTCAAATTACAAAGACTATTTTGTGAGTGTGGTTATCATGGATGCCAATTTAAACGGTGTGGCGTCGCTTAATTCCTTGAGTGAAGATATTACATTAGACCAATCGCATTATACCACAGAAGTTCGCTTTGAGAATATGTTTACCCCCGGCCGGTATTCCATTAATGTGGTTTTCACCGAAAATATAAACGATACGGAATATAAATTCGGTAAAACGCTAACTAATATTAGGAACTTAACTTATTTTGAAAGCAGAGGTGGAACCTTAGTAGGCACTGTCCCTGTTCAATTAAATTCACGTTGGATTCTTTAATTCAAGTACTGAAGCCTGAAAGTAGTATTAAATGCAATTATTTAAAAAAAACAAAACAATCATTCATTGCTGTACTCAGAAAACAGCTAGCCAGTGGTTTATATCTTTTTTATCTGATGTTATAGCGAAAAGTAACAAAAATTATAAGATACATACGTTTGTGGATTACAGAGAATCGGTAATATTTAAAGATTCTATTTACAAAAAGCCAAGTTATTCATTGCAGAAGGATTTATATACTGAACAAGAGGCTGATTTTGGTTTTAATCGGCTTAAAAAAAATTGTTTTTATACGAGTTTTTATATTGGTCCGAACATATTAAACTATCTCAGTGCCAAAGACGCAAAGGTTTTCTTCGTACTTCGCGACCCAAGAGATTTAGTTGTTAGTTGGTATTATTCTGCAAAATATAGTCATCCTCCAACAGAGCAGATTAATATAGTAAGGTCGAAGTTAGTAGATTATTCATTTGATGACGGAATTAAGTATTCTATTGATGAAATGAATAAATTCGGTCTCTTTGAAGGGGTTAAACGATGGATGACCCAAAAGGAAGACCACCTAGTTCGAATATATCTGTACGAAGATTTTGTAGAACATTATACGACCTTCTGTTTGGATCTTCTTTCTTTTTTAGAGTTGAAGAAAAAGAATGTCTTATATGATGATATAATCAATAAGCATTCTTATAAAAATTACTCAAGTGGTAGAAAAAAAGGCGAATCTAATAACAAATCACATTACAGATCAGCTTCCGTAGATCAATGGAAGAATGAGTTGAATGAAGAACTAATTGAATATTTTGAACTTAAAACTAATAACTTAGGTGCGTATTACGACAGTCAAAAGGATAATTTTAAAAAAGTAGAGCAGTGATTTAATGGGATTGAAGTATCAGCTATATAAAATAAAACAACGAAGTAAACGAAAACTCCGGGCTTTAAGGAAGGAATTTCTATTTCGTAGAAGTTTATACCTAGGCAAAGAACCTGAATTCCCTGCACCTGTTTTAAACGTTTCTGCCAAGCCCACCGTGTTAAACCTCAATATCATTGACAGTTGTAACTCTAAGTGTACCATGTGTAACATTTGGAAACGTGACGAGGAACTTGAGATAAGTCCGCAACAATTAAAAGACATACTAAGCGATACACTATATTCAGAATTGCAGCATGTTGGGGTCACAGGTGGCGAGCCCACGTTACGAGAAGACTTGCCGGAGGTATTTCAAAAGATCATTGAAGCGGTTCCCGATATTAAAGGTTTAAGTCTTATTACAAATGCGATCATCGAAGACGATGTTAAAAAGAGGATCAAGGATGTAAAAAGTGTTTGTGACCGTTTCGAAGTGCCCTTTTCCGTCATGGTTTCTATCGATGGTGTAGAGAAAGCACACGATAAAGTGAGAGGAACGAAAGGTAATTTTAAGACAGCTATTTCAGTCTTTCAATACGTACAGGAAGAATTGAAAATCCCTGTTTCCTTTGGGTGTACGATTTCTAAAGTCAATGTTTGGGATGCAGATGACCTTCTGTTCTATGCAAAACAACATAATATGTACGGAAGGTTTAGAGTTGCTGAAACTATTAATAGGCTCTATAACCAAGATCGGGGTAAGGTAATTCGCAACTTTGATGATGATGAGAAGATCGGAAGAGCACACGTCTG
>NZ_CAXAXI010000057.1:0-4307 GCF_963972995.1 uncultured Altibacter sp. | reverse complement strand
GCTTATATAATAACCAACCAAAAGAAAACCCCTTCTCGAAAGAGCGGGGGTTTTTTGATCATAAAAGAGTATTTTTGAAACAGAAAATTCATACTATGAAAATAAAAATTCTAGCACTTCTTATCCTTATAGTCGTAGCATCCTGTACGGATAAAAAGAAGAAAGACGACGAGGTAATGATTCCCGTAGAAGCAGACGGCGGTATTGGTGACGGTGCCCCTTCATTGGATTCGTTGCTTCAGGAAGAGGCAAATAAAGATTCCCTAGTACCTCCAAACGATTCGAATCTGCCAAAAGAAGAGCATTAATGTTACCTTGGCATCAATACATATTAGGGTTGCTAATGCTACTCGCAGGTTTCAATCACTTTCGCAGTCCGAAAATATACGAACGCATCATGCCTCCATACATACCGGCGACTTCGACCATGGTATTGTTAAGTGGTATCGCTGAAATGGTTCTAGGCTTAATGTTATTAAATCGAGATACACAAACGTATGCTGCATGGAGCATTATAGTCATGCTTATCATATTTTTGTCTGTACATATACACATGCTTCAAAATGAGAAAGCCGCCTTAAAACTTCCAAAATGGGTTCTGTGGTTGCGCATTCCGTTACAGTTCGCGTTGATGTATTGGGCTTATCAATATGTGTAGCATGGATCTTTTTGCTTCAGAAAAGGAATATCACGGTGTGCAGTTTCCGTTACCCGATGCAGATATTTGGTATCATCCCGATTTTCTTTCTTCGGAAGAAGCTTCAGAATATTTTAATAAATTAATTCATGAGACCGACTGGATCCAAGACGACATCACGGTTTTCGGAAAGACATATCCGCAACCGCGCTTAACGGCTCTGTATGGTGAGCACGGCAAGAGCTACACCTATTCAAATATTACGATGCATCCGAAACCTTTTTCAGAAGGCCTACAAAACCTGAAGACGAAGGTCGAAACCGTAAGTGGTAGCACCTTCACAACCGTACTGCTTAACTTATATCGTGATGGCAAGGACAGCAATGGTTGGCATAGCGACGATGAAAAAGAATTGGGAACTGATCCCGTGATCGCTTCGGTGAGTCTGGGAGCCCCCAGAATGTTTCATCTTCGGCATAGGTTTCAGAAAGAGTTAAAACAAAAAATACTTTTGGAGCCCGGAAGCCTTTTGATCATGAAGGGGACCACGCAGCGCTATTGGCAGCATCAAATTCCGAAGACAAAAAAAGTAATCGCTCCGAGGGTCAATCTTACGTTCAGAAAAATTAGTTAGAAAAAGAGCTGCGATTATCCAAAGATGTCATTGAGGAGTACACTTAAACGAATTCCTCCCTTTTGAAGCTGCTGACGTACCACAGTTGTGTATTGATACATATAGCCGTATCCAAGATCTTCTCCGACCGTAGTCGTATCATAGATCTGTATACAAAGTTTTCGGCTTTCGTTCATCCAATCCATTACTGTACCGCTGCGAATTTGTTTTATCTCGACCTTAGATAAATGCTTGGTGTTTTCTGCTAGCTCGGAATAAGACATTTCATAACTATCTATAATCTTTTCGTCCCAAACCGAATGCAGGTTGGTCCCCTCACCGAACCAACGTACCTGAAATTGATTCCCGCCACGATCATCGGCAATCCCTACATGCAAGGGTTGATGGAGGTCCCCTATAAAATGAACCAATAATTTAAGATGAAAAGCCTTTTGATCCTTGGTGGTCTTAGCATCTTTGAGAATTTCCACACATTTTAGGATCGCCATATAAAGATCACCCTTCTCGCTTTTTGGGTGTGTATCGTACGAACTGTTAAATGGAAAGTTCACATAATGCCAAGGTGCATATTCCTTATACGCTGCATCGCTTTTAATCTCATCGGCATAAGTAGAGACCAAAGCCAAGGATTTCCCGTCCAATAATGCTTCGATCGCACGTTTCGCTTTTTTAGTAAGATATTCCTGTGCGATCTCCCCAGTGGCTCGATGTCCGGTGCGGCCCCAATCTGCTGCAGAAGAGGTAAAAGCAACAATAAGAAATATACTTAGAATAAACCACGGTCTCATAACACAACAATTTAGCACAAAGATACCTCCCTAAACAATTTAATGGTAATTTTAGAGTTCAAAAAAGTAAAAAATAAACATGAAAAAGCTCGTCATCCTCCTTACCATCCTTATCTCAGGTAATGCTTTTAGTCAAGAGGTAACTTATATAAGTGAGGAAATAAGCATTCCTCCTCTTGTAGAAGGCACCTTATTATTACCGGAAAGCAGTGACCCTATCCCCCTTGTAATTTTGTTGGGAGGTTCGGGTCCTGTAGATCGAAATGGCAATCAAGGGCTATCCAAGAACAATTCTTTGCGTTTTTTGGCTGAAGGATTATATGCCAACAACATCGCCACATTTAGATATGACAAACGTTTGGTAAAGATTATGAAGATGGGCGCCATGGACGAAAAAAAGATTCGTTTTGCTCATTTTATTGAAGATGCCAATTCGGTACTTGCGTATTTCGAAAACGATGCTCGGTTCTCGTCTGTATTTATTGCCGGTCACAGTCAAGGATCTCTTGTTGGAATGGTCGCCGCGCAAAACGGCGCAGACGGTTTTATTTCGCTGGCAGGAGCAGGACAAGAGATAGACGACGTGATCGTGGATCAAATTGCGAAGCAAAATCCGGCACTGAAAGATAATGCACGCACAGCCTTCGACGATCTGCGCGTAAACGGTATAGCTACTAATTACAATCCTTTACTTGCTTCTGTGTTTCGTCCTGCCATACAACCTTTTATTTTCGATTGGATGCAGTACAACCCACAGGACGAGATCGTAAAGCTTGATATTCCTGTGCTCATAATTAATGGTGATAAAGATATTCAGGTTCAAGTTTCCGAAGCAGAAAAATTACACGCTGCAAAACCGGATGCACAACTGGTCATTATCCCAAAGATGAATCATATATTTAAGAAGATAGAAGGAGATGACCTTGAAAACCAGAAATCGTATAACGAGTTCAATCGTCCTGTTATGCCGGAACTTATTGAAATAGTTTCCAATTTCGTAAAACAGTAATCATTTCCTTAATAAATTGTATTTTGCGGCAAAACACAGCACATGCAAGATCCAACCACCGAACTTATCAAGGACACTACACCTTTATTCACCAATGATACCATAGTTTTTGGGATATTGATGATCGCCCTGGGGATCATTTTCTATACTTCACACCAAGAAAAAGGTTTTTGGAACACCTTTTATAAAGTGGTTCCAGCCTTGTTCATGGCATATTTCATTCCTGCTTTGCTTACCACCTTTGGAGTGATCGCTCCGGAATGGGTTTCAGTTTCTGAAACAGGCGAAACAACAGAGAGTGCGTCAAGCCTATACTATATGTCGAGCCGATATTTGCTGCCTGCAGCCTTGGTTCTAATGACCCTGAGTATCGACCTCAAAGGGGTATTTAATCTTGGGCCGAAAGCTTTGATATTATTTTTAACCGGGACCGCCGGTATTATCTTAGGAGGTCCGGTCGCTGTCCTCATCGTGGGAACCATCTCCCCTGAAGCGGTAGGCGGCGAGGGAGCAGATGCGGTCTGGCGCGGGCTATCGACCTTAGCTGGAAGTTGGATAGGCGGTGGTGCCAACCAAACTGCCATGCTCGAGATCTACGGGTATAATCAGGCGCTGTACGGCGGGATGGTATTTGTAGATATTGTTGTGGCCAACATCTGGATGGCGATCATCCTTATAGGTATTGGAAAATCGACAAAGATCGACCGATGGCTCAAAGCCGATACGACGGCTATTGAAAATTTGAAGGAAAAAGTTTCTTCCTATTCTAAAAAAGTAGAACGCAACCCGTCTCTTACCGATTTGATGATCTTGGCTGCCATTGCCTTTGGCACTGTGAGCTTTGCTCATTTTGGCGCAGATTATCTAAGTGCGTTTTTTACCGACATTGTGGCCGGAATACCCAAAGGAATTACGCGTAATATCTTTACCTTTCTAGATTCTAGTTTCTTTTGGATGATCAGTATTACCACCATCATTGGAGTGCTTCTCTCGTATACTAAAGCACGTAGGTACGAGGGAGCGGGTGCCAGTAAATTTGGGAGTGTCTTTATTTATATTCTCGTTGCCAGTATTGGAATGAAGATGGACCTAACTCTTATATTTGACAATTTATGGCTTATCCTTATAGGATTGGTTTGGATGCTCATTCACGCCGGATTGCTTATTTTGGTAGCTAAACTCATACGTGCACCCTACTTCTTCTTGGCAGTGGGAAGCCAAGCCAATGTAGGTGGTGCC
>NZ_CAXAXI010000056.1:0-5394 GCF_963972995.1 uncultured Altibacter sp. | reverse complement strand
TTCCTACGAAAAGGCCTCTTTTTTTGTTTCTTTTTTGGAGGGGCAAAAAAGAAAGAGAAAGAAGGTTAAAAATATCCTAATTGTTTAATCTTACATCCATTAACTTAAACATTTTGTATCTTTATACTGAATAAAGACAAACACGCACCACTATGTTCGGACTGTTTACAAAGAAATCAGAAAAAGAAAAACTCTATGCCCGCTACCAATCGCTGCTGAAGGAAGCGCACCGCCTCTCCACCACCAACCGAAAGGCCAGCGATGAAAAGACCTATGAGGCCGAGCAGGTGCTGAAAGCGCGGGAACAACTCCCCTAATCCGCTCCGGGTCGCTCCATGTATATAAGATTCCCTGTTATGAACACCCCTTCTTCCTTTACCGAACGTGAACTCGACCGCATTCTCGAGATGGCCTGGGAGGACCGTACGCCTTTTGAAGCGATCGAATATCAGTTTGGTACGTCCGAGCAGGAGGTGATCCGACTCATGCGGCGTAACCTGAAATCTTCGAGCTTTAAGCGCTGGCGCAAACGGGTGAACAGCGGGGTGAGCTCCAAACATCTTAAAAAACGCCCCTCCGGAATGAACCGCTTCAAATGTACCCGACAACGGGCCATTTCGGGCAATAGCATCGCCAAACGATGACGCACCGTTTGTCCGACCATATCGCCTCCTTCCCTACGGCCTATCACGCCATACTGGAGCGCATCGATGCCATCGACCCCATCGCGTACGGCCGCACCCGCAACTACGTAGACGGTGCCGTGACCTATCTGTCGCCCTACCTGTCCCGCGGCGTGATCTCTCCCCGCTTTGTACTGAACCGTGTCTTGGCGAAAGGCTACGACCCCGCTACGATTGAAAAGTTCATACAGGAACTCACTTGGCGGGAGTATTGGCAGCAGGTATGGATCGCCAAAGGGTCTTGCATCGACCACGATCTGAAGCATCCGCAACACGGCGTGCAACACCATGAACTCCCCACCGCTATTTTTGAAGCCCGTACCGGCATACAGGCCGTGGATGAGGCGATTGCAGGCTTGTATCGTACCGGGTATATGCACAACCACCTGCGTATGTATGTGGCGTCCATCGCCTGTAACATCGCCGGGAGTCATTGGCGCACCCCCGCTAAATGGTTGTACTATCATTTATGGGATGGGGATTGGGCGAGCAATGCCCTGAGCTGGCAGTGGGTGGCCGGTACCAACAGCAACAAACAGTACCGTGCGAATCAGGAGAACATCAACAAATACTGTTATACCCACCAAACCGGCACCTTTCTGGATGTGTCCTACGAACGGCTGCCGCAGCTAACATGTCCCGAAGTCCTAAAAGAACATACAGATCCGACGTTACACACCCCCTTGCCCGAACCGAAGCCCCTTACCCTGGACCCGAACCTGCCTACTTACATCTACAACGCCTATAATCTGGATCCGTTATGGGGTACCGACGCCCCGGCCAACAGGGTCCTGTTGCTGGAACCCGAACACTTTGAAGCGTATCCCATATCGGAGCGATCGGTAGCTTTTCTTCTGAATCTGACCCACAACATTGAAAACCTCCAGGTCTTTGTCGGTTCCTTCGACACCCTAAAGACGAACCACGCCTTAACGGATATACGATATAAGGAGCACCCGTGGAGTCGTCATTACACCGGCACCGAAACCCCACGCGCGTGGCTCTTCGATGTACACGGGTATTATCCCTCCTTCTTTGCCTACTGGAAGCGATGTAAAAAACAGTTCAACACCTTAGCGACCGTCGTATGATCCTTTCCAAACAAGACATCAGCGCCTTGTCCAAAGTGGCACGGTTAAAACTCATCAATGCGATCACCGGGATCAAGCCCGCCAACCTTATAGGAACGATCTCCGCCGAAGGGCACCCCAATGTGGCGGTCTTCAGTTCGGTCGTACATTTGGGCAGCGATCCGGCCCTACTGGGCTTTATCATGCGCCCCCAAGGGGAGGTTCCTAGGCATACTTATGAGAACATCTTGGCGACGGGGCACTATACCATCAATCACATCCTGCCCTCCTTTGCAGAGCGTGCCCACTATACCTCCGGAAAGTTCCCCAAGGAGGTGTCGGAGTTCGCCCGTTGCGGCCTTACCGAAGCCTATATCGAAGGTTTCCAAGCACCCTTCGTTCAGGAAAGTAGCTGCAAGATGGGCATGCGTTTTGAGGAAGCCATCCCCATTCCCCTCAACGGAACGACCCTCATCATAGGAGCGGTCGAGCACCTCATCCTTCCGGAAACCGTGGATATCCATCAAGAGGTGTTCGATCTGGAAGCGACGGAAAGCATGGGGATCTCCGGCTTAAACAGCTACTATACCCTCACCAAATATGCCGAATACCCCTATGTACGACCCCACAACATACCCGATTTCGACGTATGAAAAAGCAAGACCTTCCGCAGAAACTATGCCCTGTATGCACCCTCCCGTTCACCTGGCGGAAGAAGTGGAAGAAGGACTGGGAGCAGGTGCGTTACTGCAGCGAACGATGTAAAAGAAACAAGAAATGACCGTACACCTCTGCTTTCCGCATCAACTATTTAAAAAGGTTCCCGACTTCGGAACGGAGGCGCCCTTGTATCTTATAGAAGAATCCCTCTTCTTCAATCAGTTTCCCTTCCACAAACAAAAGATCGCCTTTCACCGCGCCTCCATGAAGGCGTATGAAGCGTTTCTGAAGGAACAGGGATATACCGTGCACTACATTCCTGCGACCGATGCCCGTAGTGATGTGCGCGAACTCCTTCCGAAGCTGAAGGAAGAAGGCATCACGACCGTGAGCTATATCGATCCCACCGACGACTGGCTACAGCAACGTATCACCAAGGCATGTTCCCGTCTGAAGCTGGACACCACCGTGTATGAGAACCCCCTATTCCTCAATTCGAAGGAAGAGATCCATACCTATTTCAAGGATCGGAAGCAATACCATCAGACTCACTTCTACAAATCGGAGCGCAAGCGATTGGGGCTTTTGCTCACTTCGGAAGGAGAACCGCAGGGCGGTCGTTGGACCTACGACACCGAGAACCGCAAGAAGTATCCCGCCAAGAAGACGCCGCCACCCGTAGCGTTTCCGGATGCCACCGATGTGTACAAGGAAGCAAAGGACTATGTGGCGACCCACTTTTCAGAAAACATAGGCAATCTGAGCGATACCCCTCGCTATCCGTATACTTTTGAAACCGCTTCCGACTGGCTGGATGCGTTTCTGGAGCAACGCTTCCATGCATTCGGACCCTATGAAGATGCCATTGTCTCCGATGCTGTCATCCTGCACCACAGTGTCCTTACCCCCATGCTGAATGTGGGGCTGCTCACCCCCCATGAGGTGATCGACCGTGCCTTGGCCTTTGCCGAAGCCCACGACGTCCCTATCAATTCCACCGAAGGGTTTGTGCGTCAGATCATGGGTTGGCGGGAATTCATGCGGGGCATGTATGAGCACAAAGGTAGTTTTGCCCGTACCCGCAACTTCTGGAACTTCAACCGACCCATACCGCCCTCCTTCTATGACGGCACCACCGGCATACCCCCCGTGGACCTAACCATCCAAAAAGTGCTGGACACAGGCTATTGCCACCACATTGAACGGCTCATGGTCTTAGGGAACTTTATGTTGCTGTGTGAGTTCGACCCGGACGCGGTCTACCGCTGGTTTATGGAATTCTTTATCGACGCCTACGACTGGGTGATGGTGCCCAACGTGTACGGGATGAGTCAGTTTGCAGACGGCGGTCTGTTCGCCACCAAGCCCTATATAAGCGGCAGCAACTATTTGATGAAGATGAGTAATTACAAAAAAGGGTCTTGGCAGGAGGTGTGGGACGGACTCTTTTGGCGGTATATGCACGAGCACAGGGATTTCTTCGAATCCCAACCCCGCTTAGGCATGTTATTGAGCACCCTAGACCGTATGGATCCCGACACCCGAAAAGGGCATTTAGAAAAAGCAGCGGCCTTTTTGGAAGGTTTGGATCAAGAACTAAAAAAAGCCGATGGGAATACCACCGGCCGTTAACGCTATGGCTTCGTTAGTTGTGTTTTCGCGCCAATTCTGAATCCCAGTCAGCCACATACGAATAGAACTCCTGAAGTTTTGCCATGGCCTTGTCCATACCACCGGTGAGTTTGCTCATTTCATTCATCCATTTCACATCGTCCGGGCTCATCTCGTAATTGAGTGTCTCGATGCCCTCCTCCAAGGGAAAGATCACGAGCATGTCGTATTCCCCTGATGCCATTTCAAAGGACATAGGACCGGTATTGCCAAGGTTCATATCGGCTTTCATAAAATAATCCTTGATGATGGCTTGCGCCTTCTCCTTCATCATAGGTTTGAACTTAACGTACGCCATGCGCACCCACTCGGGGTTGTCGTACTTCTTAACTTTCATTTCTTGGGCTTGCAGCACACTGCCGCAGCAGAGTATAAGTGCAGCCAAGGTGCATAACATTGCTTTTTTCATAATGGTTGTGTTTAGTTAATCGTTAGTGATACATGATTGCTTCACCGGTGGTGAAGACCATAAGCGCTTAACTAGGTTGGGAAAGTATGGGAGAAATGGGTAAAATACTTGATTTTCAGCAACATAAAGATACGCATTTCATGAGAAACGCGTTCCCGAAACTCTGAAAATATTTTCTTACAGGAGAATGTGCGAGTAAGGTAGGAGTTAGGAGTTAGGAGTTAGGAAAAAGTAATTATTCTAGACGAACTAAAACCCTGTATGAGATTCCTCATTCCATTCGGAATGACAGTCTCAATGTCATTCAGAGCGAAGCGAAGAATCTAGAGATTCCTCTACGCCTGCGGCGCATCGGAATGACATTGGCAGATGAACAGTGAGCAGTGAGCGGGAAATGGTTAAGAGTGAAGGGTGAAGGGTGAAGGGTTGTTAGTGAACAGTGAGCAGTGAGCAGTGAGCAGGGTAAAGTGTGAAGGGATAAAGTTGCTTAGCATCAAAACCGGCCATACGATTCGACTTCGGGACCCGTAGTCCGAACATTCGTTAAAAACTAAACACTGTCTGAGCTGCCATAGACAGCGAGTTGTGTGTGTTTAGAATGGAGGACGTAACGGGTGAACAAGAACCGTAAGGCCTAGACCTTTTTGTTTCTTTTTCCGGCAATGGGAAAAGAAAAGAACTCCTCATTGCATTCGGAATACGCATCTCAATGTCATTCAGAGCGAAGCGAAGAATCTAGAGATTCCTCTACGCCTGCGGCGCATCGGAATGACATTGGCAGATGAACAGTGAACAGTGAGCAGTGAGCGGGAAATGGTGAAGAGTGAGTGGTGAAGGGTGAAGGGATGGAATTAGGAGTTAGGAGTTAGGAGTTAGGAGTTAGGAAAAAGTAATTATTCTA
>NZ_CAXAXI010000055.1:0-5515 GCF_963972995.1 uncultured Altibacter sp. | reverse complement strand
TTTTCTTCGATGGACGTTTTACGCACACCCTCGGGAAGTCCTCCGGTGTATTTTCCCATAAAGAAAAAGCCCAGACAACGCTCCCCTGCTTCTAGTGGCACCAGCTCATGAAAGGAATTGATAGCCGACGGAGAACTCCAATAAGCACCTACGTTGAGCTCGTGCGCCGTTAACCACATGTTCTGAACCGCCATGGCAGTCGCGGCGACCTCTTCCCACTCGGGGACGGATTCGTTGGGGTCACGTTGCATACAAATGGCGATGACACAGCCGGATTGCAAAGGTTTTTCCAGCGTCTTCTTGAATTTAAATTCTGAAAAGGGGGTTGCCGTCTCCCGGTATTTCTCGCCCAAAAAGACACTAAGCTTCTCTTTGGCAGGGCCATAGAACACTTTAAAGCGCCAGGGTTCGGTGCGTCTGTGGGTGGGTGCCCAGTTCGCTGCCTCCAGGATTTGTTGTATCTCCTCTTTTGAAATGGGTTCGGTGTTGTACTGTGCAGGATACACCGCACGTCGGTTCTTGATAGTCTCTACGATCATAGCTATTGTTTATGCTTCGGAAAGATACTAAAAAGCACACACTCCCTTACTGAAACGAAGGTACTTCAAACAGAATATGCTGTTGTTTGAGCACATCGATGACCATGGCAAAATCCCCTTCCGAAGGATGTGCCGAAGCAGGTGCTTTGAACAAGGTCTCGATGTTCTGTTTCATTTCATCATTGTGATATTCGAGCAAGAGTTCGTTATCGCCCAAGGTTACCAAGCAATCTTCTTCGGTAAACTCGAACACCGCCTGTGGGTTCAGGTGCAGACTGCTGTCGTGTTCCGGATAGGCACGTTGCAAGACTTTGTAGAGCGCTTCCAGGACTCGCTGCACCGTAACCGAGTTGAGGCAGATCTTGTGTTCGCAATTCAGGATCACATCATAATTACACCGAATGGCGCAGACGCCCTTCTTCCCCCAGATCAGCTCGTTGTGCTCGGCAAAGCTTCCCCAGCTTCCGGGGCCGGTAGGACCGTAAATACCCACCGAAGGTACATTGAAAGCTCCCGCCACGTGGGTGATCCCGGCATCGTTCCCTATATGAAAGAGCGCTCCGGCCATGGCATCCCCCACCTCCAGCATACCACCGGTCACGAAGGACACATGCGGCAGCTCTTTGGTGAAATACTGCGCAATGTCCGGGTCGTCCGGTCCCATAATGATCTTACAGTCCAAATGCGGATACAGTTCGGCGAGACGTTCGATGAGGGCCGCATATTTTTGGGTAGGCCAGATCTTTAACAAGAAGCCCGCCCCGTGATGTACCACAAAATAAGGCTTGTCAGGGTCTTTATGCGTTTCAAAATAGGGGTATCCGTCTAATTGGTTATCGATGTCCTTATGAAGTTTTGCTATGGTATCGATATAATGCTGAATGGCGTGCTGCTTCACCTTTTTGTGGGTAGGATATTTTAAGGCATGCGGCAGATCGTAGCCTCTAAACGCAGGGTAATTGCCCAGTTCGTAGATATGGTCGTAGGGGGCTTCGTTCTCTCGCACCTCCTTTTCGTTCACTACGGTAAGGCCTTTGAGGTGTTTGGAAAAGAAATCCACCAGGCGCGGTGCCACGGCAAAATGTAAATCGGTGGAAACGGCCGCCAGCTTGTAGATCGCCGGAATGGCGAAGAAGATATCTCCCAGTCCGCCGTAGCTTTTGTACACCAACACCTTTCCCAGAGCTTTCGCTTCGGAAGGGGGTTGTGAGGCAAGAACGGCTTCTACCTCCTTCCAGAAGGTTTCGGGAGCTTGCTCCATTTCCTTTGCGGCCTGTTGCTTATCCTTCGGAAAAAAATCGAAAGAGAAGGTCCCTACCCGGTCGTTGGCGATCATCTCGCAACCGGAGAGGAATGCTTCCGCAGCGAGACGGCCGGAAGGTTCGGGCCAGACCGGTTTACAAAAAAAGCGTTTGGTCTTTCCTAAGATATTCAGTACTTCTTCGTTGGGAATGGGGTCGTGAAAGCTCATGTTCTGGGGCATCTCCCGTCGTAAACGGTTCCTTCCGTAGACCTTAAAACGGGTCTCGGGGTGTTCTTCGGCGTAGGTAACAAATTCATGGCCGCCCTTTAGGTAATTCACATCACCAAAGAAAGGAATGGTATCGTCCTGTTTCTCTTCGGAAGGTTGCAGGGCCGCCACATCTACGGTAGGAGGCATAATGAGTTTTTTGGCCACCGCTTCGCCGTAGAAGTGTTCGTGTGCTTCGAAATGTTTGGGGGATTGGAAGACATTGAATTGGGCTTGAGCGAACAACTTTCGGAACAGGTGAAACTTATCGGGATGACAGCAGCTTCGGACGTTTCGGTCCACGGTACAGAGGATGTTTCGGCGTATGCAGAAATTGTAATCGTATTCCACTTTGACGTAAGGCGTGGTACTTTTCAGAAGAAAGGAAACAAGATCGAGTTCGAAGGTACAGCGGGAGGTACTGTTCAGAATTACAAGATCGGCCTTTTGGATGTGGTTCTTGGTCGCTTCAAAATCTTTAAGGTAGTCCAGGACCACGGTATGGCCTCTGTCTTCGCCAAGCCGAATGAGTTGTTTTATGGTAAGTTCGGCTCCTCTGGGCGTGGCTAGGCCGGTATCATGCAAGAATAGAACTGTGCTCATTACATCGCAATAAAAAGGACACTCCATTCACAAGAACAGGATTGCTGTACTGAAAGGAATGGACTGTCCCGTTATGGAACATTACTTCCGATTATAGTTTTTCAAATACCAGGATATCGGTTCCACCGCCACCGCCGCTTACATCGCGGAGTTCTACTCGGGTAGGTTCGACGCTAAATACATCCCACTCGTCATTGAACTCATCGAAAGGTGCCCCGGAGAAGGCGAGGTTGAGTTGCTGTCCGTTGCTGCTCACCAGCCAGACACCGTTGTTGGTATTGGAACCGTTGGTCGCCACGACATTATTGGCTGTCATAAAGTCGACGTTGTAGCCGGCATAGGTTCCTGTTTGGTCGTTACCACTGTCTATGTAGGATTGTACGATCCAAGTGCCATCCAAGAGGATGTCGATCAATTCCTGCGCGTCCCCATAGTATCCATCATCATAATACCCATCATCGTAGTAACCATCGTCATAATACCCGTCGTCGTAGTAGCCATCGTCGTAGTAGCCATCATCGTAGTAACCATCGTCATAATAGCCGTCATCATAGTACCCATCGTCGTAGTAGCCATCATCGTAATAACCGTCGTCGTAGTAGCCGTCATCGTAGTAGCCGTCATCGTAGTAGCCGTCATCGTAATAGCCATCATCGTAATAGCCATCGCCATAGTAACCGTCGCCGTAATAGCCATCCCCGAAAAAGTCTTCAGAATCTTCAGGCGTACAGGAAGTAATGAGGTGGCCGGTTATTGACACGGTAGAAACAGCCAGTAAGGCTTGTCCCGATTTCTTAATAAAATTTCTGCGTTTCATATCGTGTTGTTTAGTCGCTTAAGGTGTTTAATCATCGTAGTAGCCATCATCGTAATAACCATCATCGTAGTAGCCGTCGTCATAATAGCCGTCATCGTAATAGCCGTCATCGTAATAGCCATCGTCATAGTATCCGTCGTCGTAATAGCCATCATCGTAGTAACCATCGCCATAATACCCATCATCAAAGAATGCAGGGTCGTCTGAACTACACGAAGCGATCAGGCTTCCGGTAATGGAAATGGTAGCGGCCGCTAAAAGTGCCTGGCCGGATTTCTTAATAAAGTGACGTCTTTTCATATTGAAGCCTTTTTATAAACTTACAAAAAATAAAGTTCAATTTCAAGGATGGTTGAACCGTCCTCTATACCTACAACAGTTCACTTTGCCTTTACCCTACCCTCGTTGTACTTTTTTTTTCAAAAGTACCTCAGCTATCGGTTCTTACGACTTCTTCTTCCAATAAAGGCAGGTTATTGATGGTCTTATAGACGACTTGGGGATCGAGGCCCAAGTATTGAGCGAGTTCACAAACGGTGATAGCCTGATGGTCTTGTTTACCGGAGCTTTCTCTAATGGATTGGAGGATCCTTCGGGCGGAACGTTCGCCTTTTCCCGTTAGGAGCGTAACGTCGTTGTGATAAATACAAATGCGTTGTTGTCTCATGCTTTCTCGTTTTTATGATGCCATACCTGTGGGGAAGGGTGTTTGCACCGGGTGAAACTTGATGGGGCAGAGCGTACATACTATGCGTGCATAGAATAAAAACGTTAGATCGTTCTGTTTCGTATGAAATTTAACACATTCTAGAATTTTCGTACAGTTTTAAGATCTCTGAAGACCATGTTCGACGTGAGGGGTTTTTACGCATATCTCATACATGTGATATCGTGTTAATCCTAGTTATGACGGGGCTTTAGACAGTATACTGTCTTATCTTGCCGTTGCTTTATAACCGATGTTCACATTGCTTACAGCCAAGGTATAGCCGAAGTATACCCGAAGTAAAGCCGAAGTAAAGCTGAATTAAAGCTGAAGTAGTAGGTTTTTGTTTTTAACTTATTTTTTTTCTTTCCTTTCTTTTTTGCCCCTCCAAAAAAGAAACAAAAAAAGAGGCCTTTTCGTAGGAATTTTTCAGCAAGCTGAAAATCACCTTACCAACTCCGCGTCGTTGCTTTCAGCAACTCCTGAATCTCGGAGCTTGGCTTCGGTTATTCTTGACGAAAAGGATGGCATAATAAGGAAGATTTTGGTTTGGTATTGTGATTCGTGGGTTATTTTCTGAGGCCGATTTTGATGCTAAGCAGCTTTATCCCGTCACCATTCACTGCTCACCGGTCATGGCTAAAAGGGCACTGTATCGAGAAGGGGTATGGCAGTATAGATTCTTCGCTTCGCTCTGAATGACAATGAAACTGTCATTCCGAATGAAATAAGGAATCTCTTTTCTTTCTTTTCTTTTTTCAATTGATGAATTGTTCTCAACTTTCTTTTATTCATGCCTTCTTATTGTTTTTCAAAGGAATTCATGAATGCTTCACATTTGCCGGTCCAAAAGAAAGTTGCAAAGAAAAAGACCTTCTATCCTTTTTATAGGCATTTTGTAATGCTTACGCATTCCAAACCAATGCAAAAACTCGGCGTTCGCTAACGCTCTCTGGGTTTCCGAACTTTTTGCATTTTATGCTGATAAAAAGGATGTCCTAGCCGGAAACCTTTTTATTTAGTAATATGTGCTGTGGGAAATACTTTCTGAAGCTGATTTTAGTTCTAAGAGATTTTCCTATATTAATACAGATTTGTCACGCTGAGCTTGTCGAAGCGCTCACCCTTCACTGTTCACCTACCAATGTCATTCCGAATGCAATGAGGAATCTCTTTTTTATTTTCTACTTTTCTTTTTTGCCCCTCCAAAAAAGAAACAAAAAAAGAGGCCTTTTACTCGCGTTTTTTGATTTGTTATTTCGGTGCTCGTGAATCTGCGATTTCATAGGAATTTTTCAGCAAGCTGAAAATCACCTTACCAACTCCGCGTCGTTGCTTTC
>NZ_CAXAXI010000054.1:0-5641 GCF_963972995.1 uncultured Altibacter sp. | reverse complement strand
ACACTACCTATGGTAGATTGGGTGTTAAAGTATGGATTATGAAAGGCGAAGTATACGGAAAGAGAGAGCTTTCTCCTTTAGTTGGTTTGACCAAAAAGGGCGGAAAGAGCGGAAATTCCACAGGACGAGCAGGCAATAACAAAGCCCGTCGTAGAAAGTAATTTTTTAAATAGAAGAAAATGTTACAACCTAAGAGAACAAAGTACCGTAAAATGCAAAAAGGCCGTATGAAAGGGAATGCTGGTCGTGGTAATCAGCTTGCCTACGGAACCTTTGGTATCAAGTCTTTAGATTCAAACTTCTTGACAGCACGTCAAATTGAAGCAGCGCGTATCGCCGCTACCCGATATATGAAAAGAGAAGGTTCTATCTGGATCATGATTTTTCCGGATAAGCCAATTACAAAGAAACCTCTTGAAGTACGTATGGGTAAGGGTAAAGGAGCTGTAGAATATTGGGCAGCCGTTGTAAAGCCGGGTCGAATTTTGTTTGAAGTTTCCGGAGTTCCTTTGGAAACAGCAAAAGAAGCATTGCGCCTTGCAGCTCAAAAGCTTCCTGTGAAAACGAAATTTATTATGTCTAGAGATTATCAAGCTTAATTTTTACAAAGATGAAACAATCAGAGATAAACGAAGCGTCAACAGCGGAGCTACAAGAGAAACTTGCTGAATCTAAAAAGGCATATACAGACCTTAAAATGGCACACACCATTTCACCGTTGGAAAATCCAATTCAATTGAGAAGACATAGAAGAACTATGGCTAGAATTGCGACAGAACTAACTAAAAGAGAAGTACAATAACGGTACGAAGCTGAAAGATGGAAGAAAAAAGAAACTTAAGAAAAGAACGTATAGGAGTAGTTACCAGTAACAAAATGGAAAAATCCATTGTGGTTTCTGAAGTAAAGAAAGTAAAACATCCTATGTACGGAAAGTTCGTTTTAAAAACGAAGAAATACGTAGCACACGACGAAAAGAACGACTGTAACGAAGGAGATACTGTAAAGATCATGGAAACACGACCTTTAAGTAAAACCAAATGTTGGAGGTTAGTAGAAATAATTGAAAGAGCGAAGTAATCATGATACAACAAGAATCAAGACTAAAAGTAGCAGACAACACCGGCGCTAAAGAAGTGCTAACAATTAGAGTGTTGGGCGGTACAAAAAAGAGATATGCTTCTATTGGAGATAAGATTGTAGTGACTGTTAAGGAAGCTACTCCCAACGGAAACATTAAAAAAGGTGCCGTTTCTACTGCAGTAGTGGTACGTACCGTGAAAGAAGTAAGACGTCCCGATGGATCGTACATTCGTTTCGACGATAATGCATGTGTGTTGTTGAACCCACAAGGGGAGATGCGAGGAACACGTGTCTTTGGTCCGGTGGCAAGAGAGCTTCGTGACAAACAATTTATGAAAATAGTATCATTGGCACCCGAGGTGCTTTAATACGAATCAAGATGGCAAAGCTTAAAATAAAATCAGGGGATACCGTAGTAGTTACGGCCGGAGAACACAAAGGTTCCGAAGGGAAAGTGCTTAAGGTACTCCTTGATAAAAACAAAGCAATAGTGGAGGGAGTAAATACTGTGAAAAAACATGAGAAGCCAAGTGCGGCAAACCCTCAAGGTGGAATCACAGAAAAAGAAGCTCCTATTCATATTTCAAACCTATCGCTGGTAGATCCTAAATCCGGAGAACCGACACGCGTAGGGTACAGAATGGAAGATGGTAAAAAAGTACGATTTTCTAAAAAATCGAATCAAGTATTATAGTTATGGGATATACACCAAGACTTAAGGAAGAGTACAAGAGCAGAGTAATTAATGCTCTTACAGACGAGTTTGGATACAAAAATGTAATGCAAGTACCAAAACTAGAGCGCATCGTTGTGTCTCGTGGTGTAGGTGCCGCAGTTGCAGATAAGAAACTTATCGACTACTCTGTAGATGAATTGACAAATATTACCGGGCAAAAAGCCGTTGCGACAATTTCCAAAAAAGACGTTGCAACCTTTAAGCTTCGTAAGGGAATGCCTATTGGAGCGATGGTGACATTGCGAGGGGAGCGTATGTACGAGTTTTTAGATAGACTTGTTACTTCTGCTTTGCCAAGGGTACGTGATTTTAACGGGATCAAAGCCACAGGTTTTGACGGAAGAGGAAATTACTCTTTGGGAATTACCGAACAAATCATTTTTCCTGAAATCGATATCGATAAAGTAAAAAAGATCGAAGGGATGAATATTACTTTCGTTACTTCTGCTGAAACCGATAAAGAAGCAAAAGCATTACTAACAGAACTAGGATTACCTTTTAAAAAGAACTAAGAGATGGCTAAAGAATCAATGAAAGCCCGCGAGGTGAAAAGAGCTAAAATGGTAGCAAAGTATGCTGAAAAACGCAAAGCTTTAAAAGAAGCTGGCGATTGGGAAGGCCTACAAAAATTACCAAAGAACGCTTCTCCGGTACGTCAACACAACCGTTGTAAGTTAACCGGAAGACCAAAAGGGTATATGAGAGTTTTTGGAATTTCACGTGTTATGTTTCGTGAAATGGCCAATCAAGGTCTTATCCCTGGTGTTAGAAAAGCAAGTTGGTAAATTTATAAACTGGTAGCAGGTTTGTCACCATGGTCCCGATAGCTTTCGGGATATTGACGAAAACCATTACCGCAAACAAAAGGAAATGACAACAGATCCAATCGCAGATTATCTAACACGAGTTAGAAATGCAGTAAAAGCAGGACACCGCGTAGTTGAGGTGCCGGCTTCAAATCTAAAAAAAGAGATTACAAAGATCTTGTTCGATCAAGGTTTTATCTTAAGCTACAAATTCGAAGACGATAAAGGTCCACAAGGTGTTATCAAGATCGCTTTGAAATACGATAAGCTTACAAAAGATCCGGTGATCAAGAAGATTCAAAGAATTAGTAAACCCGGTTTACGTAAATATGCAAGTTCTAACGAGATCCCTCGTATCCTAAACGGTTTGGGTATTGCCATCGTGTCTACTTCAGCAGGAGTAATGACAGGAAAGCAAGCGAAAGCTCAAAACGTTGGTGGTGAAGTATTGTGTTACGTATACTAACAATAAAGACAAGAAGAAATGTCAAGAATAGGTAATAACCCGGTAGCAATTCCAGAAGGAGTTACAGTTGAAATAAAAGACAATGTAATTACCGTTAAAGGAAAATTAGGTGAGTTAACTCAGGAATATTCTGATGTAACCATCAAAGTAGAAGACGGTAATGCATACGTGGAACGTCCCAGTGATGCAAAGAATCACAAAGCCAAACACGGGCTATACAGAGCACTTATCTACAACATGATAGAAGGAGTTTCTAAAGGATGGACAAAAGAATTGGAACTTGTAGGGGTTGGATATCGTGCCTCTAATCAAGGTCAGAAATTAGATTTGGCAGTTGGTTACTCTCACAATATTGTGTTGGAAGTCGCTCCTGAAGTAAAGGTGGAAACAGTTTCTGAAAAAGGAAAGAACCCCATCGTTAAATTAACATCGCACGACAAACAATTGGTAGGACAGATCGCGGCTAAGATCCGCGGTTTCCGTAAGCCGGAACCTTACAAAGGAAAAGGGATCAAGTTTGTTGGTGAACAATTAAGAAGAAAAGCAGGTAAATCTGCATAATAAATAGAGTTATGGCATTATCAAAACAAGATAGAAGAAATCGTCTACGTTTTAGAATACGTAAAACTATTTCAGGAACAGAACAACGCCCGCGTTTGGCTGTTTTCAGAAGCAATAAAGAGATTTATGCGCAACTTATCGACGATGTGAACGGTAAAACAATTACCGCTGCATCATCAAGAGATAAAGATATTGACGCTGCAAAAGCAAACAAGACCGATGTAGCGAAATTAGTAGGAAAAGCCATCGCTGAAAAAGCGCAAAAAGCAGGTGTAGATACCGTAGCTTTTGACAGAGGAGGTTATCTATATCACGGAAGAGTAAAATCATTAGCTGAAGGAGCACGCGAAGGCGGCCTTAAATTCTAAGTAGTATGTATCAAGATTATAAAAACGTAGAATTAGTAAAACCAGGAGGTCTGGAATTAAAAGACCGTTTAGTAGGCGTACAGCGTGTTACTAAAGTAACTAAAGGAGGTAGAGCCTTCGGATTTTCGGCTATTGTTGTAGTTGGTGATGAGAACGGAGTTGTAGGACACGGTCTTGGAAAATCTAAGGATGTGGCAAGTGCGATCGCAAAAGCGATTGAGGATGCCAAGAAGAACCTTGTTCGTATTCCTTTGAACAAAGCCACACTGCCTCACGAACAAAAAGGAAAGTATGGTGGAGCACGCGTAAACCTGTTGCCGGCAGCTCCCGGTACAGGGGTAATTGCTGGAGGTGCTGTACGTGCGGTATTGGAAGCAGTGGGAGTACACGATGTATTGTCGAAATCCCAAGGATCTTCCAATCCACACAACGTGGTAAAAGCAACGTTTGATGCCTTATTGCAATTGCGTAGCGCACAAACTGTAGCCGACCAACGAGGAATCTCCATGGAGAAATTGTTTAAAGGTTAAACCAAAGAAAAATGGCAAAGATTAAAGTAACAAAGGTAAAGAGTGCTATCAATCGCACACAGACCCAAAAGAGAACGCTTGAAGCGTTAGGTCTTCGTAAAATCGGCCAAACGATCGAGCATGAGGATACGCCAGCGGTTCTTGGTATGATAAAAAAAGTTAATCACCTAGTTTCAGTAGAAACTAAATAAGATAAAAACAATGGATTTAAGTAACTTAAAACCTGCAGAAGGTTCGGTTAGTAACAAAGGGAAGCGCGTTGGGCGCGGTCAAGGTTCCGGAAAAGGTGGAACAGCGACCCGTGGTCACAAAGGAGCTAAATCTCGTTCTGGATATTCCAAGAAACTTGGTTTTGAAGGTGGACAAATGCCTTTACAGCGTCGAGTGCCTAAGTTTGGTTTTACTAACATTAACCGTAAGGAGTATCAGGGAATCAATCTGGATACACTTCAGCAGTTAGTAGATGATAAAAAGATAAAAGATACTGTAGATTTTGAAACCCTTGTTGGTTTAGGTCTTGCTGGTAAGAACGATATGGTGAAGATCTTGGGGAGAGGAGAGTTGAAAGCAAGTTTAAAAGTATCTGCTCACAAGTTTACTGCCGCTGCAGCAAAAGCTATTGAAGCTGCTGGTGGTGAAGTAGTAACATTGTAATCCAAGAATACCGATGAAATTTATTGATACCATAAAGAACGTATTTAAAATAGAGGAGTTGCGTAACCGCATCACGGTAACTTTAGGATTATTATTGGTGTATCGTTTTGGTGCACAAGTAGTGTTGCCGGGGATTGATGCCTCTAAGCTTTCTGAGTTTGCCGGTAAATTTGATGCCGGTGGAATTGGAGGATTGTTAAATGCGTTTACTGGAGGTGCTTTTGCAAATGCTTCAGTTTTTGCATTAGGGATTATGCCCTATATCTCGGCGTCGATTGTGGTTCAATTAATGCAGATCGCAGTTCCTTACCTTCAGAAATTACAGAAAGAAGGAGAAAGCGGTCGTAAGAAGATCAATCAAATCACGCGCTGGTTAACCATTGGTATCTGTTTGGTACAGGCACCTAGTTATTTGTTTGGGTTGCCAGCATTAGGTG
>NZ_CAXAXI010000053.1:0-5721 GCF_963972995.1 uncultured Altibacter sp. | reverse complement strand
CGGGATTACTTCCCAAGCCGTTAAAAAATATAGGTCTGCTTACAATTCCGTTGTTCAATGTTCCCTTTGTGTAGGTCATTGAATAACTGTGATTTGCAGGGTCGGTATAACCCGTTTGCGGTCGCACAATGTATCCTTTGCCTACATCAATACTTCCATTGTAAGAAGTCCAAAAATTATTATTGTCATCGGCAAAGTTAGTTCCACCGGCCGGCACCCCGGGATGAGGGATAAAATTGCCGGGATTCTGATTTAAAACTAAAAATGCATTGGTAAAGACATCATTTCGTGTCTCAGCACTCATTGGACTACCCATGACCATAAAGTCTCTGGTTTGAAGGATAGGCGTTTCTAATGCTACACTAATACTGTTGTTATTATTGTTTACAGTCGCCGTATCGTCTGTTTGAACAACACTTCCGGTGTGTTCTACTACCAGACTTCCGTTGACAGTGATGTCTTTTGTTATATTAATATAATCACCCGCAGCGACTGTTAAAGTTCTAGCGGAATCCACCTCACAAGTACAAGCGTCTATGCTGGAATTGGAAGGGTTTAAGATATCGGTTGTTTTGTAATCTGTACTGATTTTAGCATTCGATCCAATACCCGGAGCACCATTACTCCACGATCCACCTCCTAGATAAGTGGTTGTTTCGGCAGCCACGGTAACCGTGGCAACACAAGATGCTTTATTTCCGTAATCATCCTCCACCGTTAGGGTTACATTGAAAGTAGATCCGACATCATCACAGGTAAAGGTAGTTTGACCTGTCAACGTTCTATTCACGATCCCTCTATTATCGGTAGATCCACCGTCTACATCAAGGGCAGAAATTGTAACAGATCCGGTATTCTTGTCAAGCGTAGCGGTAAAAGGTTGACATACCACTACAGGGTCTACATTGTCGTAATTAGGATCTTTTACAACAAAAAGCCCTCTGTCGTAGTTGCTAACAATAATATGGCCGCTTTCAAAATAGGGGTATACGTTCCATGCACCGTTAAAATTAGCGGTATTGTTAGGCGTATAGGTATCAAAATAGGCGATCTCTTGAATATTTTGATTTGCGATATCTGAGATCTTAATAACACGCAATCCTGCAGAATAATTTGCGATATAGAAACGATTTCCGCGGACATACCCATTGTGGTCGATGGCCAAGGTAGCGCCAAAATGCTGAAAATGTTCTACGGGGTTATCAAGGTCACTAAAATCGAATATGATGGTACGTGTATTATTTCCCGCATTTCCTCCGGAATATTCATCCTGTTCATCTCCCAAAAGGAAATAACGCTGATCTTCGGTAAACCAACCTTGGTGTGTATATCTCTTATAACTGTAATCTAAATTGGAGATATGCTGAATGTTGGATTTGTTCGTAACATCCAAGATCACCACTTTATCTTCATTGCTGCCAATATAGATTTCGCGTCCTGTATAATCTGTGTCGGGGCCATTATACGTAATTACTTGTGCATCGTGGCTATAGCCCATACCTGCATAGTACGCAGCGAATGTTGGATTTGTTGGATTCTGAATATTCAATACAATGGGACCTCCATTACCGTTCGCATTGGCACCTAGAATATAAGCAAAGCCTGTATCCTCATTGATAATGATGTTGTGTGCTTTTCCGAAGCCATTGTAATGTGCATCATTTGTAAAAACTCTGTTCTTGTTTTCGGTTAACCCTCTTAATCGTTTCAAATCGAATACCTGCATGCCATGATTTGAAGCTTCACTTACTATAAAGGCATGATTTTGATATACTTTAACATCTCTCCAAGCACTGTTTGAAGTTTGTGTGGGAAGCTTTCCTAAGTGTCGAAGTCCTCCTGTACTGGTAACTTCCAAGAAAGCAGTGCCATTGTCCAAGCCCACAATAGCATATTCTTTTCCATTTTGAGGATCGGTCCACCCCCAAGAGTCATTCCCGGTTGAGGTGGCACCAAGTCCCGAAGAACCGGTGAGAGGCTTGTAAGCCATCAGGTCAAGACCATTACAAGGATAGCCGCTTGCAGTTCCTCCCGAACATGGAGCTTGTGCCATAATAATCATACTGTTAATTAAAATAGCAAGTAGTATTAATTTTTTCATTAGTTGAGGGTTTATTATTATGATTCTTTAAAAAATTGACTCTAGTCAATAAATGTAAATTCTACAGTACAAGGAAGTCCAACCCCTACATGGCCTCTTCCATCTCCGGAATTACCGGAATTTTCAAAATGGTCGGCAACGAATATATCTATTTCTAAACTAAAATAATAGGATTGTCCTGCCGTTAAATTAACATACAGGATTGTGTTGGTATCGTGCTTTAGTTGCTCGTAGTAGGTACCGCCTCCAATACCACCATTGTACAGTCCATAGGAGTGGGTATACACAACATTTGGAGTTCCATTGAAGGTAAATCTAAAGAGACCCTCCATGGTGGCCATTTCAATGTTTCCTGATACGGGTAAATTAATCTTTCCTGCGGCAAAATTCGTATTTACTTTAATTCTATACGTTCCGGTGTATTTTGGAATGAAATAATTATCGGCACCTAGACCGGGAACTTCAGCCCAGTCTGAAGACGCATTGTTATAAGCCGTACTTCCTGTTACTGTTCTGAAATCCAGCGTGCTTTGCTCAAACAAAGCTGAATCCTGTCTCAAAAATTGAGGGTTCCACTGTGTCCCGCTCCATGCATAAATTCCCGGAGACACATCGTTTGCACCTGTTGTAGTAGTTGCTGTATTAAAAACAATGGTGCCGGCCACTATGGCACCGCCATTCGGGTTTACCACGGGTGCCATTGAGGCTGTAGATGTCAATGCGACCTTAGGGAACACAAATCCGGTTGCATTATTATTCTGAAGATCGAGCATCCCTTGCGGTGTACTCGTCCCAATCCCTACTTGCGCCAGAACGGTACTACTTCCGAAGAGCAAAAGGAATGTAAAAAAAGGCAAGTATTTATATCGTTTCATAATGATTTCGGTTAGATTAAATTTGGATTGAGGGGTCTTGCTAGTTTTCATCGATATACGATATTTCTATAAAACATGGGATTTCTGTACCCACGTAGCCTCGGCCGTCTAATAAACCAACCAAGTTTCCATTCCCTTCCAATCCCGGAGCATCATATTGATCAAATTCTAAGGAAAAATTATAGGTCTGCCCGGCCGTTAGATTAATATAGATCGTTTTGGAGGTCTGTCTCCAGATATTAGTGAAATCGGTCCCACCATTATAAAAGGCATGATAGGTAGAAAATGATTTCACCGGAATTATATGTGGTGTGCCGTTGAATGTAAAACGGAAATCTCCTTCTGCAACAGCAGTATTGACATCGCCATTATTGACCATTTTTCCACCGCCGTAGTTCACTCTAACCTCAATACGGTAGAGCCCGGAATACGCTGCTGTAAATGTTTTAAAGCTAAGAGGACCTAATCCGGGAACAGCTTGAAATCCTAATAAGGATGAACTTCGAAGCGAACTTGTTTGCTGATGGAGTTCGTGCTGACGGATGAAGAAATGGGTGACCCATTTTGAACCGTCCCAAGAATAAATGCCCGGTTCTACATCATTGGCACCAGTATTGGTAGTGTTCGTATTATAAATGGTTGTACCTACCGCCAAAGCACCGCCAAGCGGATTTACTACCGGGGCTGCCACGTTGGTAGCAGTTAGAGCAACACTGGGGTAAACTACCCCATACTGCGAACTGTTAATATCTAAAATTCCATTTGGAGTTGTAGTCCCAATCCCTACCTGAGCCAACGAAAGATGACTTACGATTAGGAAAAATGTACAAAGGAATTGCGTTGTAGTTTTTTTCATGTTAGTCAGTTTTATTAGTCTCTTACATAGGTAAATTCCACATAGCAGGGCACGTGGTCGGGAATACCAATGTATCCCCTACCTGTTCCTGAATCCCCGTTGTTCTCAAAACCGGGAGAAGCCAATTGGTCAAAACGAAGGCGCCACGAATAGTTCGTTCCGGCGGTAAGATTTACATAGACAAAGTATGAATGTTGTTGCCAGATAGCGTAATAGCGTGTTCCTGAAGTAGAATACACACAATTGGTCTTTGCAGGAATTATATGATTGGTTCCGTTGAATGTGAATTGAAAATTCCCTAATTGAGCCGCGACATCGGTACTGGTTGGAGATAGATCCCGTACATACCCTCCGCCATAATTTACGCTTACCTCAATTTTATAGGTACCTGTAAATTTTGGGGTAAAGGTTTGACCTGTCATACCCGGTATATTCTGATAGCCTCCAGTTGATTGGGGTTGAAACATGGAGGTCTGCTTTACAATCCTAGATTCTTTCTTCGGAAATTTATTAAACCATTCCGAACCGGTCCAAACGTAGATGCCGGGCACGACATCTCTGCTGCCGGAAGTAGTTGTATTGGTGTTGTATACAACCGTTCCCGGAACTAAACTGCCGCCTTGGGGATTTAATACAGGTGCGGCAATATTCGTTCTGGTTAACGCTACACGGGGAAGTACCACCCCCAAATTGGGGCTGTTCACTTCCAAAATACCGTTTGGAGTTGTGGTGTTAATTCCTACAGTTTGTGCTGTGGTTACTTGGGGGGCGAATAAAGCTAATGACAAGAATAAAAAACTTAGCTTTATAGCATAAGTAGGTTTCATAATGTACTATTTATCAATTTGGTTACGACAAGTATACGTAAGAAAACCGATTAAGGTTCAATAAATTCGACAAAAAGCACAAAAAATTAACATATATAGGAAAATACACACAAATAAGTGATGTTTTGAGTGTATTTCCCTATTTGAAAGTATGTTAGGCTGTTATTTTTCTTTTGATCCTACTGCTGTTAATGTTGGTTTTGAGGCAGTAGGTGTATATTCCTTCATTTGTTTCGATTCTAGTACATCTAGTTTAACCGGATCTGGGGCGTCTGGGAAACGCAAATCGCTGTAATTAGAGCGGTTTTCTATGGACCCATTACCTTGATCTTTTCGGTTCGCAACAATATGCCATGAAAATGGAACATTCGAGCTTCCATTCTGTAGCTCCTTCACCGTAAATCCTGTACCAGATTTATTAGTAACATACACCCCATTACAATCTCCTTCAAGCTGAATGAAAACTTTAAGTGGGTGTGTTGCATCCACAATAATGTTCTTTGAAAAAATAGGATCAATCGATATGGTAGCCATACCATTTACAAGTTGGGCTGTGCCATAATCTTCAAAAAGAACTTCGGGTGCTTCCGGAGCAAACATGACCTTTTTCGTATCTCCTACGCCATCTACAATAGTGGAAACTGTACCGTTCCCAATAATCTTATAATTAGTTCCTCCTATTCTGGCCCCGGCATACGCATAGGACGAATTGCTGTTGGAACCGCCACTGTAGAAATAACCGCCGTAATACACATTTTGGTTACCAATAGGGGTTGTGGTATTGGTTACATATCCCGCCAATTGTGCTCGAGGATCCCTAGAATCGGGGAGTAACGGGTCTCCGGTATAGTTGGATTGAAATCTACCGGCTTCCGTAGTACCATTACTGGTAATGGGTCTTTCCGTTAGCGCATACAGCGCAAGATCGGTCGCGTTGGTATTTACACCCACGTTCATAACGGTAGAAGAAGATATGGATGTTGTACTACCCGAAACGGCTCGTAAACCCATGTTGGAAGCCGATGAAACTATTTTATCGGTTACAGCTAGGACACCATTCGC
>NZ_CAXAXI010000052.1:0-5793 GCF_963972995.1 uncultured Altibacter sp. | reverse complement strand
AGGGTTCTCCAGTGCTTTTTCGTAATTGGAAATGATCTTCAGTATGGGGTTGTCTGATGCAAAGATCGTTTCTTCCACGGTAAGCTGTCCGTCGAGATCGGGTTCCTGCGAGAGGAAGGAGACCTTCAAATTCTTCCGGTAGATCACCGAACCCGTATCCGGTGCATCGGCACCCGACAAGATATTGAGAAGGGAGGTCTTTCCGGTGCCATTCTTGGCTACAAAACCGATCTTTTGTCCGGCATTGATTCCAAAGGAAAGATCTTCGAAGAGTACACGCTCTCCATACGATTTGGCAATATTTTCTACTGAAAGGTAGTTCACAGGGATACTTTTTTGCAAAATAAAGTGTTTTTAATCACTTCCCGTAAAATATGTTTTATTATTAAGTTGGTTGCGTTATATTTGTTCACTTACAACCCTGCCTTCTATGAGATCTACCTTCGTGTTATTGCTGTTGCTTGCTGTGGTATGTCTTTCTTCCTGTATCTCGACCAAACAACTCACGTACTTGCAGGAGGATGCGCAAGTGGATAGCCTTATTACCATTCAAAAGAAACAAGAACCGTATCGGCTACAGGTCAATGATCTGCTGAGCATACGGGTAAAGGCATTGGATCCTGAACTGGTGGATATCTTTAACCCGGTGGGCGAGACCAACCCCAATGCCACAGGGGAACAGCGCTTATACTACGATGGTTTTGTGGTAGATCCCCACGGGAATATTCGCGTACCCATTCTAGGCGAGATCAACGTGCTGGGCCATACCGTGGATGAGGTTCGAAAGGATATTGAAGCACGCTTGCTGCGGGATTACTTCAAGGCAGAGGCTAATGTATTCGTAACGGTCAAATTATCGGGGATACGGTATACCATTGCCGGTGAGATCAATGGTTCCGGCTCGAACATTATTTACAGGGATGAGGTGACCATTATGGAGGCCATTGCCAACAGTGGGGGTGTCCCCATCACGGGCGACCTGACCGATGTGATCGTGATACGACAGTACCCGGCAGGACAGAAGGTGCACCACATTGATCTTACCAATATCAATGCCATGCATTCACCCTATTATCAGGTGAAACCAAACGACCTTATCCTTATCAATCCACTACCGGAAAAAGCATTGGGCACTGGCACCACGGGACTACAATCCTTTACCACTATTTTAAGTGTAGTCACCGCACTTACCACGGTGATCCTCTTATTCATTAGATTATAGATGAGCGAAGAATTCGAAATACAGGAAGTAAGTACTACCTTCGACTTTAAAGGATTCCTGGTCAAGCTGCTAAGCTATTGGCCCTTATTTCTTATCTCTCTGGCCATCTGCTTTGGTATTGCATACTACATCAACGTTCGGAAACTACCGGTGTACCAAATGAGCAACATGATCTCCATCAAGGACGATCAAAACCCTTTCTTTACCACCAACACCAGTCTCACCTTTAACTGGGGTGGTACGACCGACAAGGTCAATACGGCGGTGATTACCCTAAAGTCCCGATCACACAATGAAAAGGTGGTGGAACGGCTTCGGTATTACCTTACGTATTTGAAGGACGGGGAATATCAACAGGTGGATGCGTACGGTCAAACGCCGTTTGTCGTCGAGGTGGATACCACCAAACCTCAGTTGGTAGGACGTCAACTTACAGTCGTATTCCAAGATTCGGTAACGTATACCATCAGTCGGAAATTTGAGGCGGGGTCCAAACAGCTTCAGAATTACAGCACCAAAGAGTTTTCTTCTATCTATATGGAAACTCAGGATTTTTCGAAAACCTATACCTTGGGCGAGAAGATCGCCTTGCCTTTTTTAAGTATCACGCTCTTTCCCAACCCGGACATGCCGGTGGTGCCGGGACGACCGTATTATTTGCGCTTTTCGAATTTCGACGGGACAGTAAAACAATACCTTGGTATTAGCGTGCAGCCCGAATCCCAGAATTCTTCTGTACTTAACTTAAGACTCACCGGTCTCAATAAGGCGAAACTGGTGGATTATCTGAATACGTCGGTAGAAGTGCTAAGCGAAGATATGCTGGAGCGAAAGAACCTCTTTGCTACCAAGACCATCAAGTTCATAGACAGCAGCCTTGCGATAAAAGGGGAAGAGCTTAGCGATGTGGAAGACGAGCTTAACCGATACAAAGACAAGAACGCCATCTTCGATTTGAGTGTGGAAGGGCAGGAGATCAATAATAAGTTGAATGCATTGGATCTGCGGAAGGAAGCCATCGAGAAGGAGTTGAGTTATTATGAAACGCTGGAAGACTACCTTCAAAACCGCACAGATTACAGCAATGTCCCGGCACCTTCGGTAGCAGGTATTTCCGAAAGCAGCATTGTGGCCGGTGTAGGCCGTATCGTAGCCCTGGCCGAAGACCGAAACAAGCTGCAATACTCGTACAAGGAAGGGGCGCCTATCTTTGCCGATATCGATCGGCAGATCAATGCGGTAAAATCGGTGTTGCTGGAAAATATTTCGTCTACAAAAGGTCTTAAAAGGAGTGAATTGCAATCCATCAATCAGCAGATCGGACAATACGAATACGAGATACGGAAGCTTCCGAAGGAACAGCAGGAACTCTTAAAGATCGAACGACGCTACAATCTAAGTCAGGGTTCATACAACCTTTTCTTAGCCAAGCGCAGCGAAGCCGGCTTGGTGAAAGCGGCCAACGTTAGTGATGTACTGGTGATCGATCGTGCGAAGGATACGGGAGGTGGCAAAGTAGGGCCCAATACCCAACTGAATTATATGTTGGCACTCTTCTTCGGTTTCTTGGTGCCGTTCGTGTTCGTCTTCCTTAGGGTCTTCTTCGATACCAAGATACATTCGGTAAAGGATATTGAGCGACTTTCCAAGATCCCCATCCTGGGTGTGATAGGTAAAAGCAGACTGGACAACAATCTGGCGGTGATCGAGAAGCCTAAGTCGGCGATCTCTGAATCGTTCCGGGCCTTGCGTTCCAGCTTGCAGTTTATTTATAAAAAACAAGGAATCCAAGGATCCAAGACCGTACTCGTAACCTCTTCGGTGAGTGGGGAAGGAAAGACCTTTTGTTCCATCAATATCGCGTCGGTGTTTGCGTTAAGTGAACGGAAGACCATTTTGGTAGGGTTAGACCTTCGGAAACCGAAGATCTTTGGCGATTTCAATATTGACAACAGCCGTGGTGTCGTGAATTATCTTATTGACGATAGTGATCTGGAAAGTATCATTCAAAAGACGCAGGTGCCACATCTGGATGTGATCACTTCCGGTCCCATTCCGCCAAACCCTTCCGAATTATTAATGAGCGACCGAATGGTGGAACTTATAGAGACCCTAAAGGAAACCTACGACTATATCATTCTGGATTCCCCGCCCCTGGGGCTGGTGTCCGACTCCTTAGCGCTGTCTAAGTTTGCCGATGCGACCCTCTATATGGTGCGTCAGAACTATACCAAGAAAGGCATGTTCGCCATGATCAATGAGAAATACAAACGGGGAGAGATCACCAACATCAGTTTTGTGATGAACTTCTTTGAAGACAAGGCTAAGTACGGCTATGGTTATGGGTACGGCTATGGCTACGGCTACGGTTATGGCTACGGCTATGGTGGTTACGGCAACGGATATCACGAAGACGATCGCAATCCTACCCTGCGACAACGCATACAGCAGTTCTTTAAACGCAAGCCGTAGGCCTGCATCACATTCTTACGAATGCATCATGACCTTACAGCCACTTACAAGAAGACAGATGCTTATAAAACGCACGTTCGATCTATCTATTTCCATTCTGTTACTGCCATTTGCGATAATTCCTTTAATTTTGCTGCTTGTTATGGCACGTATCAGTACCGGAGCGCCCGGGTTGTTCGTGCAGCAGCGGGTAGGGAAGGACGGAGTGCTGTTCCCGGTGTACAAGATACGTTCGTTAAAAGGCAGTTATCATATGGATATTCATGCCATACAGCAAAGTGAAACCTCGTTCGGGCGATGGCTTCGGAAGAGTAAGTTGGATGAAATCCCACAACTCTTCAATGTGCTGAAAGGCGATATGAGCCTGGTAGGGCCCCGACCCGATGTGGAAGGGTATGCCGACAGACTCACTGGGGAGGACCGCATCATCCTTACAGTACGTCCCGGGATCACAGGTCCTGCGACCCTAAAGTACAAGGACGAAGACCGCTTGCTGGCACAACAGCAGGATCCAATGGACTATAACGACCGTGTGATCTGGCCGGATAAGGTGGCCATAAATAAACAGTATATTCAAGATTGGAGCCTTAAAAGCGATGTGTATTACCTTTGGGCCTCTGTCTTTGCATAACCGAGATAAATCTCCGTTGCGGCGGAACGAACTATGAAAGAACAACCTACTATTGCGATCATCGGACTAGGATATGTGGGCTTACCCCTGGCGGTAGCGTTTGCTGAAAAGTATCGCGTGATCGGTTTCGATATCAACGAGAAACGCATCGCCGAACTTCAATTGGGCGTGGATCATACGCTTGAGGTGGAGACACCCCAATTACAGCAGGTGCTGCAAGGTACTTCCTCGACCGGACTGTCCATAAGTCATCAGGCGGAAGCTATGGCCGAAGCCGATATCTATATCGTGACCGTACCTACTCCCACCAACAAATACAATCAGCCGGTACTCACACCCCTTATCAAGGCCAGTGAGACGGTTGGAAAGGTCCTTTCTGAAGGGGATATCGTTATCTACGAATCCACCGTCTATCCGGGCGTCACCGAAGAGACCTGTGTACCAATCTTGGAGGAGGTGTCGGGGCTTCGCTTCAACGAACATTTCTATGCAGGCTACTCGCCCGAACGTATCAATCCGGGAGATAAAGAACATACCGTCACCAAGATCCTGAAAGTGACCTCCGGTTCTACGCCCGAGGTTGCAAAGTATATCGATACCCTGTACGGTTCGGTGATCACTGCAGGTACCCATCTCGCTCCCTCTATAAAGGTTGCGGAAGCCGCCAAGGTGATCGAGAATTCACAACGGGACATCAACATTGCTTTTGTGAACGAGCTTTCCAAGATCTTCCGCTTGCTGGATATCGACACCCAGGCCGTACTGGAGGCCGCAGGGACCAAATGGAACTTTTTAAAGTTCTCTCCGGGCTTGGTAGGCGGACACTGTATTGGGGTCGATCCCTATTACCTTGCGCAAAAGGCGGAAGAAGAAGGCTATAACCCGGAGATCATTCTGGCAGGACGCCGTATGAACGACGGTATGGGCGCCTATGTGGCTCACGAGGTGGTGAAATTAATGATCCGTAAGGATGTAAAAGTGAAGAACGGGAAGGTATTGATACTGGGCATTACCTTTAAGGAGAATTGTCCCGATATTCGGAACAGCAAGGTGATCGACGTGATCACTGAACTGGAAAAATACAATCTCAACATCGATGTCTATGACCCTTGGGCCAATGCTGAAGAGGTCGCACACGAATTTGGGATCTCCTTGCATACCGATGCATCACAATTGGATACCGGCTATGATGCCATCATCCTTACCGTAGCGCACGAGAAGTTCCGGGGACTCTCCTTGTCAGATTATAAAGCAGACAATGCCGTGGTGTTTGATGTAAAGAGCTTTTTGCCCAGAGAGACCATCGACGGACGGTTGTAGGTTGCATGGTGAATAGTTAGTAGTGAGTAGTGAGTAGTTGTACGTTGTACGTCCCTAATATAGGTTCACCATCTGTCATTCCGAACGCAGTGAGGAATCTCTATGATTTGAGAGCGCTTCGACAGGCTCAGCGTGACAGCATGGGGTT
>NZ_CAXAXI010000051.1:0-5852 GCF_963972995.1 uncultured Altibacter sp. | reverse complement strand
TGAGGAATCTCAAGATTCTTCGCTTCGCTCTGAATGACAATGAAACTGTCATTCCGAATGGAATGAGGAATCTCTTTCAGTGTTTTAGATCGTTTAGAATAATTACTTTTTCCTAACTCCTAACTCCTAACTCCTAACTCCTAACTCCTAACTCCCATCCCTTCACCCTTCACTATTCACCCTTCACTACCAACCCTTCACCCTTCACCTACCAATGTCATTGCGAATGCAATGAGGAATCTCATGCAGTGTTTTAGTTCGTTTAGAATAATTACTTTTTCCTAATTCCACACTCCTAACTCCACACTCCTAACTCCTAACTCCTTACCCTTCACCATTCCCTGCTCACTGCTCACCGCTCACTGCTCACCGTTCACTGTCATCCCTTCACCCTTCACCTACCAATGTCATTCCGAATGCAATGAGTAATTTCTGGATTCTTCGCTTCGCTCTGAATGACAATGAAACTGTCATTCCGAATGGAATGAGGAATCTCTTTCAGTGTTTTAGATCGTTTAGAATAATTACATTTTCCTAATTCCACACTCCTAACTCCTAACTCCTAACCCCTAACTCCTTACCCTTCACCCTTCACCACTCACCACTCACCATTCACCACTCACCCTTCACTACTAACCCTTCTCGAATACCATAAAATTAAAATTCCTTATGTTCGTAAGTGCTAACCAACACTTCTTATGAAAAAAGAACTCAAATTGGAGATCCTTTTAAAGGAATACGAGCTTACCAATCAAAAGATCGAACGCTTTGTGGGAAATCAGTTTTTATACACCCAAGGGACCTTGGCACTGGCAGGAGGGTATATCTTCTTTCTTATTGAGGGAACCAGCTATTTTGATGCCTCCCAAGAGGCAGTACTTGCTTCTTTTAACAATACCAAATTTTATATTCAGTTCTTGCCATACGTATTGCTTACTATCTTGATGGGGGTTGCATATCAATTGCAGCGAACGCTCGGACTGCAGGGCTACAAGCGGTACTTGGAGGAACTTATCAATGCCAAAGCCGGAGAGAACCTAGTATCCTATGGACATATCGGCATGCGGTATATGGTACAAAAGAACATTATTTCTTGGATCAATTCCGGGATTTATCTGTTGCTTTACGGCGCATCGGTGGCATTGGCCTATTACAAACCGCCGCACCCCATAAGCAATTGGTACTTGATCTCCCATATTGTGTTGGCACTTCTGCTGGCACTGTTGGTGATCGTCAAACTACGTGGGCATGAGCAACGCGTGAAAGAAGCTGCAGAAAAGATTCATGCATCAGAGAAGCCTATTTCGAAAACAAAGTTTTAGAGGTTCGGCTCAACAGCTTTTTTAAGGCTATTCATACTCCTTAGTGACTGTAATACTTGTGGTTACTGCTTCTGTGGCTGCATTTACGGTTTCAATCTGCTCTACACCACCGTGTGGATTGATATAGAGCCTGCAAGGAAGATCGCCATCCTTTTGTTTCAAATAATCGATGGCGCCCCGACTATATTTTAGGTTGGCCGGAATGGTAATATTCTCTTCTATCCATGCACCGGCCAGTGTAAGGGTAAAGAAGATCTTTTTGTCCATTGTCTTGTAAGCATCGTTCATTGTCTTGATTGTTTTAGTATTAGTAATTATTGTTTTTTCTTCTTTGATTCAATATTTTTTCTTGCCGCCTTTATCCCGGTGTCCAAATATCCAAGTAGTTTATTCATGTCACTTAATGAATTGTTATAAGCTCGTATTACGTTGTAATTTACTTCATTCCGCTGTGGGATGCCCAATATGGTCGTGTTGTTATTTTCGCGCAAGGCATCTATATAGGTTTGGGTGCGATTATTATGGATCTCCCATCTATCGTTGAGGTTGTCCATCTTGTAAACGATCTCGTCATCAAAATTATCTAAGATATCGTTGATAGTACGGTTGAGGTCTGAAGTATTTGCCTGCTGCCGATCTTGTTGCTCCATTATATCCTTAAGGGAATCTTCTAAGACTTTTAAACGGGTTTTCATGACTTCGTATGTTGCAAAGGTTTGTTTATTGGATTCCAAGCGTTGGGTCTCAACGGCTAATTGGTCTTCCACTTCCTTAACGATCGTAGTGAACAGCACATCCTGCTCATTAATGGTCACTGCTTCTTTTGCGTCATCATTTTGGCAACTACTTAGAAAACAGGCGGCTAGTAATAGTAAAACAAATATTTTCATAATCATCATAGGTTTAAGTTGGTAAGAAGAATTTAGAAATAAATCGGGCAATTCCTACTTTTCGTTTTTTAGCTGTTTCATCGGCATCTATCAACACCATATCGGTGCTACTGCGTTTCAGGTAGAGTCCACTTAAGTATAAATCGACCAGATTGAGTTCGGAGATGACGGCAAATTTGGTGGTCTTTTGCCATGCGATCAGCCTATCGATATGCACACTCTTTCCGGTTTCTTCGTCATCGGCTAAGGGTTGTCCTTTGGTCATTAGGACCAATTTGCCCGGTCCTTTGGCCACCGGAAAGAAAGTTTGTGCGAAGAGGGTAGAGGTGAGACGTAAGCTGATCTCGGTACTTAGTTTTATATTTCCGGTAAGGGCCACCAAATGGTTGTAATCGAATACAACTTCTTCACCATCGCTAAGCGTCCACTCGACAAACTCGGCGCCTGCCAATGAACGGAAATCGATGGATTCTTCCGATTTCCTATTAATACTCACATGATTCATCAAATAGGTGTTGGTGCGAATGCGTCTGAAAAAGGAAGCGGTCCAACAATGAATACCTACTTTAGGAGCGCGTCCTGTTGGACGGTATTTTCTGGAAATAAAAAAGGTTTCTTTGTGATCTGCAGGAATGGAATATTCGATGCCGCAATTGCGAATGGTACCATTCTTAAAATCTTTTGGCGCTTCTGAAACGGTTACGTGTAGGTCTTCGTCCTCGTTGAAGGAAACGCGTGCGAACACATAGAAAAAACTTTTAAAAATAAGTAACACTAAAAGTAACTGACCAAAGAGTTTATTGGTTTCAATGGCACGATTTACCGCGGTAATGCTATTGGCAGAAAGCAGTTTCATTTGTTCAAATTGCTCATTTAGTTCATTTTTTACGCGTGCGTCGTAGGCATTTACCGAGTCTTGAAGAACTTGCATTTTTTCAATGACTACTTTGCCGCGTTGGCTGCTCTCTCTTATAACAGCCGCACTGCTGACCCGAGTGACACTATCGAGTTTTTCCGAAGCATCACTAGTAGCGGTATTAATGTTATTGGCGAGTCCGTCGGTCAGTGCATTGGTTTCCGCTTCAATGGCATCCATGCGACCCAATACATTGTTTTGCGTCGACGCATCGAAGAGCTTCGCTGTTCTCATTTCAACTTCATCCAGCGCATTACTCCTAAATTCTTTATAGGCATTACGCTGGCTCTTCTTTGCCATTTCTTCAATCCTACATCCAATCCATAATAGGATCTCTTCCGGATCGATAAGGAAATCGTACCAGTCCATTTCTTCCGGATCATAGCAATCTTTCGGTGCAAAATAAGAGATATAATGTTCCAATTCTTTTTTAAGATTATCGTCTAAAGTGTTTCTCGCATTTTGCGGGGCACTCTTCATAAACGCTTGAGATTCCGATTTTAGACGGGAAGTTCGCTCTGCAAGTGAATCTTTAAAAGTTTCGTTAAGTGTATTGGTGCGATTAATGAGCTGTGTCTTGGTGGTTATAGTACCATTACTTACATCATTTGCCAATGCATCGGTATTCGAAACAAACGTAGCGAGTTCGTTCTCTGCTTGGTAGCGACTTTTATTAAATTGTTTGTTTCTGCTTTCATTGGCTGAATCCATTTTCCTGTTGGCCATTGCTTGTTCGCCTGAAAGCATTGTGTGTACCGAAAGAATGGCATCGATCTCCAGACCCGATTTACCCGGAAATCGTTTTTGGACGACGATCTTTTTGAGCTTTGATGCCACTATGGCCGAAATAAAATAATCGGTTTTGTCCAAAGTGTCACAATAGGTTTGCTGTAAAAGACGGTAAGTATGTTTAAATTGATTGCTTACCTTAATAAAATCGTAACGACGTTCCTTAAGTATCGAATCATTTTTTAATAATTTCTGATCTACATATACCAACGCTTTAATCAAATTTGCTTGCTTAGTTTGAAGATCCGTGTAACCTTGAAAATACGTACCGGTGTTAAAACGTACATAAGGTTCCTGAGTGGCAAGTCTTAAAAGCGTGGTGTCTTCCGGGCGTTTTTTCTTTTCAATAAATTTATAGCGATACTCTTGTTTTTTTTGAAGGGAATCCGATGTGTAGAAAGCATAGTCCTTTTTATACGTAGTAATTACTTTTGGAACATCATAGTGCATCAAGTCTTCCACGGTTAACTTGGTATCCATATAATGCCGTTGCATACCCTTTATGGCATAGATCTTATCAATACCGTATTGTTCCAAACGTTGTGTTATGTATTGCTGCGGAATGGCAAAAAGTAGTATGGGACTCCAAAGCACAACCGATTTTAATAAGAGTAGGCCAAGGCGGGATCGCTTAACGGTTGCAAAGGTCTTGATATTCTGTTGAAACCAGAGAAAGATGAATCGGCATACCAACGTAAAAAAAATGAATAGAGTGGCTTGTTTTATAGACTGTAGGAAAGTCATTTCCAATTGTTGATTGCTTTCATACGTCACAAAAAATAGAATGCCGCAAAATAATAGGAAGGAAAGTGAACGGAGCTTCCCTTTCATGATAAAAATTACGAACGCTATCTTGGAAAGGATGGAAGACAATACTGCATAGAATGCAATATTTCCAAAATCTATAATGTCAATAAGATAAAACAGGACTAGGAAGATACTAGGACTAATGGCAAAGAAATAGAGGTATTTTTTATCAATGAGGATCAAATAGGTTCCTATTCCCGTAATAAGAAGAGAGGTCAATAAAGTGTTGAAGCCGGTATAGGCCAACGGATTTTCGAAAAGAAAATCCAATGCGGAAATACCACTAATGTAGAATAGTGAGAAATCGGCTATTGAAGGTAGCAATCCCAAGAGAATTAAAAATAACAATAGCTCCCTTCTGTTCAGAGAGGTGATGATGGGTCGTAAGAATTGATTATTCCCTAGAGAAGCAAGGAGCTTTCGCAGCGTTTTCGTCAAAATGGGTTTAGTTAGTCGTCTTAAAATTAAGCAATTAAATTTTAAATAAGTCCGAATTCTATTTAATTACGTGAGCACCTCTACAGGTGGGTATAAGAATTATCCAAAAAAAAAGTGTATTTATAAAGCTAGGACAGTTGCGCGATCACCTTTGGAGTGAACTGGGAATTTTTGTAAAAGTGTCGTCACATCGGCTACGCCGTCCAAGGCACATAAAAACCCTATGGCTTCACAAAGGCCCTTAAAGAGGGTGTCGGGATGGGAGGGGTCGTCCGGTTTGGCGTGGTCGTGGTGTAGGGGTAGTGTGTAACCACAGCCTTTTAAAAAAGCAGCTTCGGCTCCTAAAAGCTCTTGCGGGGTGTAACCCCCGAAACGCCGCCCCAGTCGCTGATGTACCAATCCCACATAGTTGAGTTGCTCGCTGCCGTGGGTGTCGCTCAAATGGCGCCAGGCGTCCGTGTTGTCGCAAATATTCCCTACGGCACACTGTTTCGCACACTCAGGGTGCAGCGCACCGTTGTGATACGCAGTATACAGCTTGGTGAGGGCCAGTTCGAGACGTTGCGGCAGTGGTTTCATGTAGTGGGTTCTGTTGCAGGAAGTTACAAAATATTTTAAATAATCTATTTCTTCTTTCTTTTCTTTTTTCCATTGATGAAAAAAGAAACAAAAAAATCTAGGCTGCAGAAA
>NZ_CAXAXI010000050.1:0-5903 GCF_963972995.1 uncultured Altibacter sp. | reverse complement strand
TAACGGACCTCCGGGGATCTCTACAAAGAATGCGTCTCCATTAGATCCGGGTGATAAATTGAGGGTCCAGTTGGCAGGGTCAAACTGACCTGTAAATCCAGGCATAAAGTTGCTGACAACGGTTTCATTTCCACCGCCAAAGTTATCATCGGTTACACTTCTAAATCCAAACACATCTCCGGGTGCGAGTGTTACCGTGGCACTACCGGACTGGTTGCCGATACCATCATCGGTCAACTGAGTATAGGTGCCATTTACCAAATAACCAAAACTATCAAAGCCCGGTATATCGCTAATGGTGTAATCCCAATCAAAACTTACTGTTTCTGCCGTGGCTACGGTCATAGTGAAATCTGTAGTTTCAGATGGACCAATAGTTCCCGTATCGCTACCAATAACCATTGCGTTGAACGTGCTTGGCGCCACACCAAGAAGATCCATAGGATCTACTACGGCGGTTCCATCGGCACCCAATTCGATCGTGGCATCCATACAGATAAGTACAGGATCGGTATCGTCGATCACATTCACGGTTGCGATGCAACTCGTAGAATTACCACTATTATCGGTAACAAATACTTCCACCTGATTCTCTCCTAATTGTGAACAATCAAAACTAACCGTAGTATCAACAATGGGTGCAAATGTGATACAGTAGCTGTTCAATGTTCCCGAATCACCTCCGGTATCGTCGGTAATATTCAAGGTCCAGTCCCCAGTGATAGACTCACCGGCGAATACAGTATTGAACAATCCGCCTTCAGCTAGGAAATCAGGCTGAATGGATGCTGCATCATCAAAATCATCGACCAAGTTGGCAGAGGTATCTGTGAACACTAGGGTCGCTGCGGTATCCAATCCGCTGCTTCCACCATCATCGAGCATCACATCTATTGTCGTTCCGTTAGGAGATGTGAGTGTCATATCAATATCCGAGGCCCATGTATGTTGAATATCTACAGTAATATTATCCAAGGTATAATCAGTACCAATAACTCCAGTATCTGCTACAGAAGCAATAGATGGATTCATGGGTCCTGAAGTTCCTGTTGTAGGAATCGGTTCCGGTGCATTTCCACATTCTGTAACGGTCATTGCCGATGCAGGTCCTCCTACAGTCGCTATCCAAGTACCGCAGTTTTCAGTAACACTTACCAAAAGCATAGAAGCGTCGATGGTTGCCATTCCGTTAGCATCCAATACTACATCAAATGGTGGCGCGGTAGAAGACTCATAGTCCAGTTGGAAGTTATCTACGCCAGCACCCCAGTTCCATCCTGAATCTTCATCATCAAAGGTGAAGCGAACTTGGAAATCTGCATTTGCAAAAGCCGATACATCAATCACTCCCGATGGGCTTGGCGGAATATCCATTCCATCTGCCAAGAACACTTGCTGCCACGCAGCTCCGTCCCAAACTTCGGCACGTAATAAACCGGAACCAGCAAAGTCACCTAAGGCATAGTCAAAAGACAAATCTGCAGTGATCGAGCCGGTTAGGTCATATATTGGAGAAAGTAAGTGTGCGATATGGTTGTCTCCTGTATTTCCAGCAGCGTCATCGTCAAAGATAGCTGCGTTTGTTGGGAAATCGGTAGTACCGGGCATCGCTCCTGAACCAAAGGTCCAGTCTTGCACACCATTCACTATCACAGTCGACCAACCTGCCGGAAGCGTAGCTGCCTCGAAATCTTCGGTAACACTAAAGACACCGGGCTCCCCTTCACAAACGATCATTGGCGCTTCATCATCGGTCACCGTGATATTCTGTGTACAGGATACGGAGTTTCCACTAGGATCTGTGTAGGTCCATACCACTGCCGTAGTTCCCACGGGGTAGAAATCGGAAGCATCGGCCGTTCCATTATAATCGTTGGTTAACGTAGCTCCTTGACCCAATGTAATTGTTAACTGATAAAAGTTATTGGCGCATAAAGTGGTAGGATTTACCTGTGGATCTGCCAATAACGTAAAAGTAAGATCATTTCCGAAGGTCGTAATCCATCCATTCCAAGTTGCTTCAGCAACGGTGAAAGTATCCGATTGCGCTACGCAGTCTAATCCGCCTTGCGCATCGTTAAAGAATATCGTCGAGCCGTCGGGTCCTAATAGCTCAAAATCCTCTGCGGTAGAATTCCAGTCCCCGTCGTAGTCCGCTGTTATACTCACATCTCCACCTACGGAGTTGCTCAATCCGGTTACGGTAGAAGGCGTATCCAATAATTGGGAAGTACCTAAAAACTGGGTTACCGGACCTACTATTACTGGAGCAGCCGCCGTTGGGCAGTTATCCATAGGCGTTGGTGGCGTTACGGTAACGTTTGCGCCGCACATACCGGCATCATTGGTTTGGGTGATATCGGGTTCACAAGCAATGGTAGGCACTTCATTATCGACTACGGTTACCGTAAATTGACATGTAGAAGAATTTCCACAGCCATCTGTCGCTGTAAATTCTACAATGGTATCTCCTACCGGGAAGACGCTTCCACTGGCAGGGCCCATAGTTTGCATCACGGGAACAGGACCGTCTTCAGCATCGATAGCTACGGCATCCGTAAAATTGACCACCGCGCCACAAACCCCCGGGTCTGTATTCGCCATAGCGTTAGGAGGACAAGCAATGGTGGGTGCATTATTGAATCCAAATTCAAGCATTCCAATACCTTCAGCGCCTCCAGCGGCATCAAAAATTTCAACACTGGTAATTACCTCGTCAGCAATCAATCCGAAGAAGGAAGTGGCGTTGTCCAAGGGTGAGATTGTATAAGTAGCCAAAAGCCCACCGGCACCGAAGACACTTATATCAACCGATGTACCTCCCGCTAAGGAAACAACGTCAAAGCCAAAGGCATTCACATTGCTGGTGAAATTCATTACAAAAGTATCTGCAAAGAAATTGGCACCTACAACATCTACGTCATTACCAAAGCCTGAGCCTGCTTGTGCGTAATATACCCGCGGGCTTGAACCTGCAGCTCCATCTGAAGTAATATTAAATCCAGACTGGATTTCTCCGGGAGCATAACAAGGACCTCCGGCATCACTAAGAACGTCACCGCATCCTGAGATACCTCCGGGGCCTCCCGCAAAATCTTCTAAAGTAAGATTGACGTTACACGCACCTTGAAAACTTGCTCTATCGCTAAAAGTGCTGGTAATTGCCTTCATTGGAACAGATGAGTTCATCGAAATTTTTGAAGGCGCAGTCGTTGTTTTTTTACTCGCGGTCACACCTGCCTCATGGGCTTCCGACAACGAAGAAAATTGTTGTGCATTCATTTGCCACAACGAACATGTGACAAAAAATGCCGTTAATAGCATGGTAATTCTTTTCATAATATTCACATATTTAAGTTAGTATCTTAAAAATATACTAAATATGAGGCTTTTGCCACTTTATTAGACCAACGGAAAGAATATTGGTTAAACGGTATTTAGAAGTAAATTCCTACGAAAGGCATCGGACCATATAAAAAAACCGTCCTCTTTTAGAGAACGGTTTTCTATACAAATGAATATGTCTTTTTATTTTATCATCTCATAACTTCGTTTGATAAAAGCGGTCATTTCCTCCCCCTTCAGAAGATTCTTACTCAACTTCGCCAAATCTAAAGCTTGTTTGACCAACCGTTCTTTCTTCTTTTGAGTCTTCGTATTGAGAATCTCCACAACCAGCTCGTGGTTGGTGTTTACCACAAGGTTGTACATTTCGGGCATCTTACCCATCCCAAACATACCACCGCCGGTCTGCTGCATCTCCTTCATGCGTCGCATAAATTCCGGTTCGGTGATGATAAAAGGATTGGCCTTACTGTCCATAGCTTCCAGTTGTACCGAGAATTTTTCAGAAGGGATGGTTGCGGTCAAGAAGTCCTTAAGCGTTTCTTTTTCCTCTTCGGAAAGTTTTGAAATCGCATCCTCTTCTTTCTTGATCAAATTATCTACATGGTCACTATCGACACGTACGAAACTCAACTTCTCATTAGAAGATTCCATCTTCTGAAGCAAATGCGAGACAATAGGAGAATCGAGTAATAATACCTCATACCCTCGTTCTTTTGCTGCTTCAATATAACTGTGTTGCTCTTCTTCCTTAGAAGCATACAGTACGACTAGATTTTCGTCCTTATCGGTTTGTGAATCCTTGATCTTCTCTTTTAGTTCGGCCAAGGTGAAGTATTTGCCATCTACTGTTGGATACAATGCAAACTCCTGTGCTTTTTCAAAGAATTTTTCTTCGGTAAGCATTCCATACTCGATCACGATCTTGATATCGTTCCACTTTTGTTCGAAATCTGCACGATCGTTATTGAACAGACTCTTCAGCTTATCGGCCACTTTGCGGGTTATATAACTGGAGATCTTCTTCACGGCCCCGTCGGCTTGTAAATAACTTCTGGAAACATTCAATGGTATGTCCGGGCTGTCGATAACACCGCGAAGCATGGTTAAAAATTCCGGTACGATGCCCTCTACGTTGTCGGTTACGAACACTTGATTTTGGTACAACTGTATCTTGTCCTTCTGAATGCTCATGTCATTGGTCATCTTCGGGAAATACAGGATCCCGGTTAGATGGAACGGGTAATCGACATTTAAGTGAATGTTAAACAAAGGTTCCTCGAACTGCATGGGGTACAGTTCACGGTAGAATTTCTTGTAGTCTTCCGCTTCCAGGTCGGTGGGTTGTTTGGTCCACGCCGGATTCGGATTGTTAATAATGTTATCCACCTCTTGGGTAGGAGCCTTATCTTCCTCTTTGGCACCTTCCGGTTTAGGCAAGGTTTCAGTCTTGGTTCCAAACTTGATTGGGATTGGCATGAACTTGTTGTACTTCACCAAAAGTTCACGAATGCGAGATTCTTCCAAAAACTCAGTAGAATCATCGGCGATATGAAGTATGATCTCGGTTCCGTGTTCTTTCTTTTTCGATTTGGTGATCGAATATTCCGGAGAGCCGTCGCACGTCCAATGCACAGCAGGTTCATCCTTATAACTTTTGGTGATGATCTCTACTTTGCTGGCCACCATGAAAGCCGAATAAAACCCAAGTCCGAAATGTCCTATAATTCCGGCATCTTCCGCATTCTTATCTTTATATTTTTCCAAGAATTCCTCTGCGCCGGAAAAGGCGATCTCATTGATGTATTTTTCAACTTCCTCTTGGGTCATTCCAATTCCTTCATCTATAATGTGAAGTTGTTTCTTCTCTTTGTCGATCTTAACCTCTATCTTAGGATTTCCGTATTCCACATCGGCTTCGCCAATACCGGTAAGATGCTTCAGTTTGAGGGTCGCATCTGTGGCGTTGGAGATCAATTCACGGAGGAAAATTTCATGATCACTGTATAAAAACTTTTTAATGAGCGGGAAAATATTTTCTACCGCTACGTTAATTGTTCCTTTACTCATATATATTTTGTTTTAAAATGTTTATTGCCAAAGACAGGTAGTCAAATAAAATACCAAGGCTTCTCTTACTGCCACCTTGTCACGCTTCGGAAACTTTAACAGAATATTTTGTTTAACAATATAAATATAAAGTTGAACATTTAGTATCTTTGTACCACAACACAGCAGATAATTTTCAAGCCAGCTGCGAGATACTTACACTTATGACAGCAAAAAAAACAACCACTGCAAAAGTTTCCGAGGAAAAGATCATAGCCGCCTTTATGGATATGGTCCTAGTCAACGAGACCGAGCCGAAGAGCGTCTATAAATTCTGTAAACAGAACAATTTTTCAGAAGAAGAATTCTACACATTCTTTGGCTCTTTTGACGGGCTTCAGAAAAAAATATGGAATCGTTTTTTTGATCATTCACTAGCTTTGATCGAAAAGAGCGATGGCTATGAAGCGCTATCGAACAAGGATAAGATGCTTACATTTTTCTATACT
>NZ_CAXAXI010000049.1:0-6513 GCF_963972995.1 uncultured Altibacter sp. | reverse complement strand
CACGAACTAATAACAAACAAAAGCGTTCAAAATCACTTTGAACGCTTTTTGTTTTCTATCTCCTAAACCTGTAATTTTTCTACAAAAACTGCGTAGATAAAGGCTTCAGTTATTAACAAAACAAAAAGTATTCTCACAAAAAATATTTTAACAGTGCCTTTTGTGATGCGGGGATACGTGTAAACACGTATTTACTTTTCCTACAAAAAAAATCGTTAAAAACTCAAATTATTGGTCGTTCACCGAGAATACATAACTGTTCACCTAAAACATATATTTTTGTAAGACTTTAACATTTTTTCCTACGTATATTTGATATTCCTAGTAAAGAAATTGATTGCAGTTGGGGCAAGATTTTCTTCGAGAAAAACGTATTAAAATTTAGAGTGTATGCAAAATATTACTTCTTTTTCAGCAAAAAAGAGAATAGCGAATTGGTTGACTTTAACCATGTTGCTGTGTTCTCTTACAACGGTATTTGGTTATCCGGTACCCGATTATGAATCAAAATTTATACATACAAATAAACAGGTATCGTATGTTGCTTCAAATAACATTACTTTCCATAGTGAGAGTGTTGCTTCAATGACGAATGATACTTGGTTATTTGAATGTGGTGAAGACAAGCGAGTAGACGAATACGGTTTTAATGCAAACTGTAATGAAACTACTACAGCTACTATTCCAAATTCTGGAAGTGTTTATCAATATGCTGTTGAAATTGTATATAAAGGTGGAAACCCCGGATCCAGCATACAAGTAAAAGATTCAAATAATGTGAATCATACACTACAACGGTCGGTGCCGTTTGGTTCTAGTTCCAATATATGGGTATATCGAAAGATCATCCAAGGAAACACAAGCAGCATTACGTACACGAACGGGAATAATAAATGCAATCTCCAATCTGTAGTGATCTATGCATTCAGAAATGCACCCGGTTCACCCGGAAGTTCTGGAGTATTTACAAACAGAAGTGGGTACAACGATATTCAAACTATTAATATTTCGATTCCATCATTTCCGGTAGCGAGAGATCTTGTTATAGAATCCCCTATTTCTGAAATGACCACAGATGGAAGATACTTGTTATTAAAAGCGGAAGCAGGTGGCGTAACAGATCAAATTTTTGTATACGGGCCCGATGCGTCCTTACCACAAGCTTCTTGTTGTTTAACGATTCCGTCCTTAATTCTAAGAAATGTTCCGGGAAATATTACTCAGGTAACATTAACTGTAGACACTCGCAACGGACAAAACGGCCAAAGTGTTAATGGGCAATCATGGGTCATCGCAGCAGGAGTGAACGTGGATGCTTTATGCGGGAACGATCCCGATATTGCACTTATTAAAACAGGTACATTTAATGATCTAAATGGAAATGGGTCTGCTGAAGCGGGCGAAACGGTAAGCTATAATTTTACAGTAACCAATACCGGACAAACCCCTTTAAGTGATATAACAATCACCGATCCATTGGTTTCGGTATCTGGTTCTTTAGCTTCTTTGAACCCGGGACAATCTAATAATACGGCCTTTACGGCAACTTATACACTAACGCCCACAGATATTCTTAATGGTTTTGTTGAAAACCAAGCAGAAGTAGAAGGATGCTATCAATATGAACCTGTGGATCCTAACGGGAACTGCGACGGAAAAGTAAATTATCTCGAATTAGAATATTTAGGAAATGTCTTCAACGCCCAGATAAAGGTGATTGAGCATGACGGACAAATTGTCTTTAACAACGTTGTGCAGCCAGGAGAGCGTTTTGAGTTCGTCGGACAAGACCCACCACAAAATACCTTTGGACCGAAGATTGATATATATATAAACAACAATCTTGTACAAGAGATCCATACTAGTTGCTCACAACCTATTGGGATAGGTTCGATCTTTGGAGATTTTGAGGTTATAAACGGAAGCAGCAGAAATGGAGGACCTTTAGCGCCCGTTACCGGAAGCGGTTGTGTGGGTGTTGCAGACGATCTTTCCGATGACAATAGTAACGATCAAGATGATCCTACCGTGGTACCTCTACCGGGTCCGCCACCGGCTACCAGAGACTGTAACTGCTCGCCACTTTATAAGGATTCAGACTTTAACAATCCAGCGCTTGTTTCCGGTTCGAACTTGCAAGTGGGCGCTGTATATAGATTTTCAAATGTATTTCCGGGGAATCCCCACGGGACCACCATCGATGCACTTGTTAAGATTGTTGAATTTACAGGAGGAGCTTCGCTGCTTAATATAGATGTGACCTCGTCAGGGCTTCCTGAAGCGTTCCAGCCGCGCATTAACAGTACCAATAATTTAAACCAAAGTGTGCTATTTGATATCACATTCGTTACCTCTGGCGGAAACTATGGAGATGAAGTTGATATTTCCTTCTATGCAACACCTTTAGACATTGATGGCGATGGGTCAACAACGCGTGAATATGCAGAAGTAACCTTACCCGATGCATATTTCGTAAGTAATAACACCGTTTTAAATCTTGCTCAAACTGCTACCGTTGTTCGTGGAACAGCCAATTCTGTAATAACAGCTCCGGGAGGAGATGTTTCATTGGATCCACGCTTTACTTTCAGTACGTATTATGAAACGAAATCATCGGTTCAATATCGAATCGGAAAAATTGACGGTAACGATGATCGCTATTACTCACTTAATATGAGTTGTGCAGAGTATACCAATCCAAATTCAGTGATTGTTACCTATCCGGTGATCTGCGGAAATGTAAGCGACGACAATGGAAATCCGTTGCAGAATGTTGAAATTGACGTCACCGGAAATGATGGAAGCGCACAAACCGTTTTCACAGATGCTAACGGGAACTATAAAGCGATCGCTCAAATTCCTGAAGCGCTGGTAGATGTTACTTATGAAATTCGTGAGAATGATCCGGCCGGATATATATCTATTTCAGATGTTGACGGAGCAAACGATAACTTGATCACCCGTACGATCGATTTAGAGTCTACGTGCGGAAATGATTTCGTAGATGGAATAGAAGTAGTACTTACCCTTCAGTCTAAAACCGATATTTTATGTAATGGTGATACCACCGGATCAATAACGGTTACCGCTTCCGGAGGAATTCCGCCATATACGTATACCTTAAATGGAGGGACACCACAAAGTTCACCAACTTTTAACAACTTGGCAGCGGGAGTTTATACCATTGGAGTGTCCGATTCTTTAGGAAATACAGATTCAATAAGTGTTACATTAACGCAACCTGAACCTATAAGCATTCAAATCACAAAAATGAATGCAACAGCTACAGGGGGTTGTGTTAACGGACAAGCAACGGCTAATCCGTCGGGTGGAGTGCCGCCATACACCTACCAGTGGAGCGCAAGCGCAGGGAACCAAACGACTGCAACGGCTACTAATCTTCCGGCCGGTACTCATACCGTGGTAGTGACCGATGCAAATAATTGTACACTACAACAGGGTGTGGTTATCGACTGTGTTCCTAATTGCGATGCTGTAATTACTGTTGATGAAGTGATAAATGTTCTGTGTACCAATGAGATGACAGGAAGTGCGACTGTTAGCGCAAGTTCCGCCATGAATCCCGGAGCTACTTTTACCTTTACTTGGAACACCGTGCCTCCTCAAATAGATGCAGGTGTAAGCACCAGTACTGTTTCAAATTTAGCAGCAGGCGTTTATACCGTAAGCGTGACTATTGATGGAACATTGTGCCAGCCCGTACAACAAAGTGTAACGATCACACAACCTTCTACAGCGCTTAATGTAACCGCTACATCTACAGATGAGACCGGTCCAACCACCGGTGATGGAACCGCAACTGCGAATCCAACAGGTGGAACTCCTCCTTATACCTATTCGTGGAGCCCCGGAGGTGCAACAACACAAACGATTACCGGACTAAGCGCCGGAACCTATACCGTGACAGTTACCGATGCGAACGGATGTACAGCAATGGCGTCAACCACAGTAAATCCGGGATCCTGTCGTGACCTGGCTGCCAATGCCTCATCTACTCCTGTTTCATGTAACGGGGGAAGTGACGGTACAGCAACTGTTGGAGTAACAGGTGGATTAGGACCTTTTACCTATTCTTGGAGTCCGGGAGGCCAAACCACTCAAACCATCACCGGTTTAACGGCGGGTGTTTATACAGTAACTGTGACCGATCAATCTACGTTGTGTACAGCAACTTCAACTACAACCGTAAACCAGCCAAGTCCGTTGAGTTCGGGTATTGCTGTTACTAATGTGGCGTGTTTTGGAGATGACACAGGATCACTGGACCTTACCGTTACCGGGGGAACACCACCTTATTCTTTCGTCTGGAGTCCGAATGGTGAAACTACGGAAGACTTATTCGATCTTACTGCAGGAAGTTATTCGGTTGTCATTACTGATGCAAATGGCTGTACAAAGACCGATAGCGCAATGGTGATGCAACCTTCCGAAGCATTATCAATAAACATTACTTCTCAAACTGATATCTTGTGTAGTGCACCAAGTGCTGTCACTGTGGCGGCAAGCGGAGGAACACCACCGTATCTATATGCATTGGACGGAGGTACTCCTCAGGCATCCGGAACCTTTAACGATCTCACTGAAGGTAACCATACCATAAGTGTCGTAGATGCTAACGGGTGTGATGCCTCTGTTGCTGTAACTATTCTGAAGAATTGTACCGTGGCGGTAGATGATATCAATGATACTTTTGTAAATACTCCAGTGGACGGAAATGTACTCACAAATGATTTCGATCTTGAAGGGGATACACAAACAGTTACAACCACTACTGTAACAACCGTACGTGGTGTTACTGTGATAATAGACCTTGTTACCGGTGCATATACGTACACACCTCCAACCGATTTTATTGGAGAAGATAGTTTTGAATATACCATCTGTGACGATGGAAACCCACAAGCATGTGATAGTGCTACCGTGTATATCGAGGTACAACCAATGGATGGATCAGATAACGATCCTCCGGTGGCGAATGCCGATACAAATACAACACAGAAAAATGTGCCTGTAGACGGAAACGTGCTTCCTAACGATTACGATCCGGATGGTGACCCAATTACTATCACCACACCAAGCGTAACGACCGCTCAAGGTGTGACTGTGAACATCAACCCGGATGGTAGTTATACCTACAACCCACCTTTGGATTATTTAGGAGAAGACACTTTCGAATATACTATTTGTGATAACGGAACACCGGCGTTATGTGATACGGCTGTAGTTACAATTCAAGTATTGGATACAACAGACAATATAACAACTGCAGTAGACGATGCCTATTTCACACAAATAGGAGTGCCGATAAGTGCAAATGTGTTAGATAATGATACCGATCCTGAAGGAGATAATCAAACAGTAGATATCGCAATTAGTCCTTCTAGCGGCCCTAGCAATGGTACTGTAATTCTAAATGCAGACGGAAGCTTTGTGTATACACCGAATGCCGCATATTTTGGTCCGGATAGTTTTGTGTACTCCATCTTTGACAACGGAAGCCCTGTGGCTACAGATTCTGCTACGGTTACTATTTTAATCAGTCCGTTTGTAAACACGACAGTTGCCGTGGATGATATCAATGATACCTTTGTCAATATTCCTGTAAGCGGAAATGTTCTTACTAACGATTTTGATCTGGAAGGAGATACGCAAACCGTAACAACAACAACGGTAACAACAGCGCAAGGAGTTATTGTTACAATAGATCCTACCTCAGGAGCTTATACTTATATTCCTCCAACAGATTACATTGGAGAAGATAGTTTTGAATATACTATTTGTGACGACGGAAATCCACAAGCGTGTGATAGTGCTGTTGTATATATTGAGATCCAACCGATAGATGGACCAAATAATGATCCTCCGGTAGCGAATGCCGATACAAATACAACACAGAAGAATGTTCCTGTAGATGGAAATGTTCTTCCTAATGACTATGATCCTGATGGTGACCCTATTACGGTTACGGCCAATACCGATCCAAGCAACGGAACAGTAGTTATAAACCCTGACGGAACTTATACATATACACCAAATACAGATTTTGTAGGCGAAGATACCTTTACCTATACCATTTGTGATAACGGAACTCCTGCACTATGCGACACCGCTACGGTGACCATTCAAGTATTGGATACTACCGATAATATAACCACAGCAGTTGATGATTCTTACTATACTACTGTTGGAATTGCGATCAATGCAAATGTGTTAGATAATGATACCGACCCTGAAGGAGATAATCAAACAGTGGATATTGCAATTAGTCCTTCTAGCGGCCCTAGCAATGGTACTGTAATTCTAAATGCAGACGGAAGCTTTGTGTATACTCCGAATCCGGGTTATAACGGTCCTGACAGTTTTGTGTACTCCATTTTTGATGATGGTACTCCTGTTGCGACAGATTCTGCTACTGTGACCATTCTGGTAGGGTTTATCGGAAACGATATCTTAGCCGTTGACGACATCAACAATACGTATGTGGATCTTCCT
>NZ_CAXAXI010000048.1:0-7855 GCF_963972995.1 uncultured Altibacter sp. | reverse complement strand
TGCAGAAAACAAAAATCGATATGGGCGCAGCCCATGGGATTGTATTTGCAGTCGTAGGTTCAGAATTGTTTTAAGCAAATCAATTTTTAAATTAAAATATAGGATAAGATGTTTCGAGGATTTTTTATTTTCGATATCTTTGGAACCCCTTAACGGGCCATTAACTCAGTTGGTTCAGAGTGTCACGTCGACAACGTGGAAGTCATTGGTTCGAATCCAATATGGCCCACAAAAAAATCCATCTTTTTTAGATGGATTTTTTTATGTCTGAAAAGGAAAATCCTTCGTTACAAAAGTTCCAGTATTCGTTCCAAAGCCATACCTCTTGATGCCTTTATAAGTATGAGGCTGTCTTTTGGTTTTATGGATGGGAAGATCTTCTTGAAGGCATCGAACGTTTCAAAACGATGAATAAAAGATGCGTTGGTATTTGTTTTGACAAAATTACTGCCTATTAGGTATGCCTCACCAAAAGCATGTTCTTCCAAATAAGAAACGATATATTGATGTTCGGTAGGGGCATCATCGCCTAATTCAAACATATCACCCAGATACATAATTTTATTAGTTCCGGTCGCTTGTTTCATATTTTCTAGCGCCGCCAACATGCTGGTAGGATTTGCGTTATAGGCATCCATGATAATAGTATTGCTTCCTTTCGCAATAAGCTGGGATCTATTATTGGTGGGGATGTATCCTTCTATAGCCTGTTTTATTTTTTCTGATGAAACACCAAAGTGTTCTCCAATACTTATCGCCGCAGCGATGTTATGAAAATTATAAGACCCAATAAGATTGGTCTGGAGCTTCATTTTATTGTACTCTACAAGTAGTTTATTGGATGCTTCCTTTAATTGAACAATAACGTCCTGAGAGGATTCACCAAAGGTGATACGCTGCATTTTTTTTGTAAGCTCAAGTTGTTTTTCATCATCTGCATTCACAAAAACCGTCTTTTTGTGAGTATCAAGGTATTGATAGAGTTCAGACTTGCCTTTAATAACACCTTCGATGCCTCCAAAGCCTTCCAAATGGGCTTTTCCAAAGTTTGTGATATATCCGTAATCGGGCTGTGCAATCTCGCAGAGGGCCGCTATTTCCTTTCGGTGATTAGCTCCCATCTCAACGATGCCGATCTCGGTGGATGCGTCCATGGAAAGGAGTGTGAGGGGCACCCCTATATGATTGTTGAGATTTCCTTTGGTGGCGACGGTCTTATATTTTTGAGTGAGGACGGCATTGATAAGTTCTTTTGTAGTTGTCTTGCCATTGCTTCCGGTGAGCGCAATTATGGGAAGTCCCAACTTTTTTCGGTGGTACGCAGCAAGTTTTTGTAAAAGAGAAAGCGAGTCTCCATGTAGAATGGTCTCACCTGTGTTCTTATGATAGCGTATATCATCGACTACCACCTTGTAGGCTCCCTTGTCCAATGCTTCCTGGGTAAATGTGTTTCCGTTAAAATTGTCTCCCTTAAGTGCAAAGAACAAACAATTTTTAGTGATGACACGTGTATCTGTGCAAACACCTGAACTTTTTAAAAAAGTGCGGTAAAGAGTTTCTATTCGCATGTATTAAAAGTACTAAAAAAGCCCTTTTGGCATCTTGCTAAAAGGGCTTTCTTTTTAAAATTTATGACGTTTAATTTCTTGGACGTTTTCCTTTTTTGGATTTTGATCCCACACGAGACATTGCACATCTAAACCCAATATAATCGGTTGCCATATCCTGAGGGAAATAACGACGTTGAGCCGGATCTAACCAATAATCACGATCTCTCCACGAGCCTCCTTTATACACTCGAACTTCGTTGTCGATTAATGTGGTCCTGTTGGAGGATTGATCGTATTTGCGTTCTAAGGTACCTGTACTATCTGCATATACCTTATGCTTTGGTGAATTGTACATTCTCTTGGTATCATCTCCTTCGCCTTCGCCTTCATCTGCAAACGACTGGTAATATCTTGTAGAACGTTTATCACCATCACGATAATCTCGGTTATCGCTGTCTGAGAAGTTGGTTCTTAAATATGTCTCAGTTTCATCTACAGGAACTTGTAATATTTCTCCGGGTAGATTTCTCGCAATAATTTTACCATTACTCAAGGTATCATACACAATGGAATCTGCGGTTATGATTTTAACCTTTCCATCTTTATCAATGGCGTTCTTGGTGTAAACGTTACCACGATAGTAGTTGAAATCGTTAAACTCGTCATCAACGATAGGACGATATACATCGGCAACCCATTCTGCAACGTTTCCGGCCATGTCATAAAGACCATAATCATTAGGCTCATAGGATTTTACTTCAGCGGTGATATCGGCTCCATCATCACTCCATCCTGCAATTCCTCCGTAATCCCCGTCGCCTTGTTTGAAGTTGGCCAATTGATCTCCCCGTGTTCTTCTAGAACCGGAACGCGTATATTGACCATCCCATGGATATTTTTTTCTGCCTCGGTAAACGTTGTAACTGCGCAATCCAACAAGTCCTAAAGCAGCATATTCCCACTCAGCTTCGGTTGGAAGTCGGTAGTCCGGTAAAAGCAAACCATCTTTTCTTTGAATGTATAGGTTAGTGCTGTCTTCACTTCTTTTCAGTAATGCTTCCGAACGCTTACCGCCACGTGTTATGGAATCACTACCGCCGTACGTTTGGGTAGGGGCATTAAGATAAGTGTCGGTGTTGAAGGTTTGACCTGGCTCAACATCATATCGGGCATTACGAGCTGTAATTCCCTCTTCTTCCAAGATAAGTTCGTTTACACGATCTGTTCTCCAATTGCTGAATTCTACAGCTTGAATCCAACTCACACCCACGACCGGGTAATCGGCGTACGCCGGATGACGAAGGTAATTATTGGTCATTACTTCATTATAACCTAAACGGTTTCTCCACACAAGGGTGTCTGGCAGTGCTCCTTCGTATATTCTTCTAAAGTTTTCGTCTTCGGGCGGGAATACTCCTTTGATCCAGTCTAAGTATTCCAAATACATTAAATTGGTCACTTCAGTCTCGTCCATGTAGAAAGATTGAACGTGCTGCTGTGTCGGGGTGTTGTTCCAATCGTGCATAGGATCATCCTGCACTTTTCCCATAGTGTATGTTCCACCTTCAATAAAAACCAAACCGGGGCCGGTTTCTTGTTCCTTTGCTTTTGGGTTGTACTGGAAACCACCTTCTTTGGCGTTCATTTTCCAACCGGTAGCCCTTGAACTGTTTTTGTAGTCTCTAGACTTGTTGCAACTTACTAAAAGTGATACTGCAATTACTGCAATAAATAGCTGTAATGCTAGGTTTTTTCTAAAGTTCATAGTTTCAAAATATGAAAAAATTGGGTTCGCAATATAACAATTAACGATAAAAGTGCAATAATATTTTACACATTAATGCACTGTAAGGTTCGACCGCCTAAAAGCGACCGTGATAGTAACGTACTACTTCAATATTTATTTTATGCAAATGTTAGCATAAAAAAGTTTAAAACAAAAACAATACTAAGTGTATCTTTGAAGCGTTATTGCTTATGATGAAAAGAAAATTATCTTTACTGCTTTTAATAGTGCTGCCATTCAGTATACTAGCGCAGCAAAAAAACTTCACAATAGATTGGGAGGCTTCAAAAGAAGGTGCTTCTGTCAACACTGTAAAAAGAAATAATGGCGCTGTAATTGTAAGGGAGCAGATTGCCTCTATAAATTTAACCGTTACTAAAACCAGGCTCAGCTACGAACAACAGTGGCGAGATACAGGTTTTGCCGATCCAAATTCTATTGCCGTCTCCGGTATTCAATATGAAGCACTTTCGGCAGATGAGTTAAAAATGATCGATATAAAACAAGTACCTAAAGCCCTTATATACAACATTGAAAGTTCCAGAGGAGGGGATATGATCTATACCATGTTTTCAATTTCTCCGGTGGTCAATGGCAACAACGGGCTGCGAAAAGTTCGCTCTTTCACGGTATCTTACACGTATAAAAGCGAGAACCGTTCTAGTAATAGGATGCCTATTGCAAACTCGGTGCTGGCTACGGGAAATTGGTATAAATTCAAGATTGAAGAAACAGGGGTCTACAGGGTAGATAAAAGTTTTTTGTCTGATCTAGGGATGAATACCGACGGGATCGATCCTAAGAATTTAAAAATATACGGTCATGGAGGAAAGGCACTTTCTCAATTAAATGCAGACAATGAGCCCATTGATCTGCCAGAGACCGCCATTCAGGTGATAGGCGAGGAAGACGGTTCTTTCGATGCAGGCGATTTTATTCTTTTCTACGGCATAGGTATAAAAGGGTATGACGCTCAAAATGACACCAATGAAAATCCGTATGCCGATGAATCCTATTATTATGTGACGGCTGATGGAAGTCCAGGAAAAAGGGTGCAAACCATGACAGAGCCAACGGCACCTGCCACAAATCCTCCCATTACTGTATTTCACGACTACAAATTTTTTGAAGAAAACGAGGAAAGTCCTTCAAAAGTAGGTAGACGCTGGTTTGGTAACCGTTTTGATATTGAGAATGAACAATCTTTCGAATTTTCCTTTCAGAACATTGTTTCCGGAGTGCCCCTTCATATAAAGGTAAAAGCAGCAGCGGCTGCGGAAAACACTACCTCCATGGCAGTGACTATTAATGGAAGTAGCGTTAACCCTCTTGTATTCTCGTCTACCGGCCAAACTTTATTAATATCTACAGCAAGTTTTGATACTCAACTTGACCAAGTAATCATTCCTGCTTCCGGAGAAACCGTTACCGTGGATCTTACTTATAACAACGGGGGTAACCCTTCAAGTATCGGGTACTTAGATTATATAAGCGTGGAAGCACTGCGCCAGCTGGTAGGTGTGGATGGTCAATTACAGTTTCGGAATAATTCGGTAAGAACCCTTTCCGGTATTAGTGAATATCAAATTGGAAATGCCTCACAGTTCTCACAAATATGGGATGTGACGTATCCTGAAGCGATTTCAGCAAAACAGAACGAAGGCAGTAGTCCTTCCATGGCCTTTAAAGCCGTTATGGGAGAACTTCGAACATATGTTGCGGTCAATCCAAATGATTATTATGTGCCTAGCAAAGGAAATGTGACCCGTGTAGCCAATCAAAATTTAAAGGGGACGATCTTTTCAGATGGTTCCGGTAATTTTAAAGACGTAGATTATTTAATTGTAACGGCTCCTTTCTTAATTCAGCCTGCCCTGCGTCTGGCAAATCTTCACCAAACTGTCAATGGTTTGAACGTTAAAGTAGTTACAACCGATCGCATTTATGAAGAGTTCAATTCGGGAAAACAAGACATTGCTGCCATTCGAAATTTCGTTCGATATGTGTATGAAAATGCATCTTCACCCGATAAACGTTTGAAGTATCTGTGCTTATTAGGCGATACTTCAGTAGATTACAAGAATAGGTTTGCTAACAACAACAATATAGTACCTACATTTCACACCTTGTTGAGTACAAGTTCATCCAATTCATTTATGAGTGATGACTACTTCGGAAACTTAGACAGTAACGAAGGTACCATTGGAGGGGAGGTCCCCATTCCCTTCACTAACGATAGATTTATTGATATTGACAAATTGGATATTGCTGTTGGAAGGATGATCGCAGACGAGGTGCTCGTGGCAAATCAGCTTGTGGACAAAGTTGAGAATTATCTGTCTAAGAGTTCTTATGGGAATTGGCGTACCAACTTCGTTTTGATATCGGATGATGTTGATGAGGAATATGAATATGAAGATCTAGAAGTGAATCTCGACCGATTGGGTGATACCATTTCGGCTCAGAAACCCTTCATTAATGTAAAAAAGATCCACAGTGACGCTTATCAGCAGGAAAGTTCGGCAGGTGGGGATCGCTATCCTGAAGTAAAGGAGGCCATCAAGAACGCGATTGAAGTGGGGGCCTTGGTAGTAAACTATTTCGGACATGGAGGTGAGGATGGCTTGGCGAAGGAATTTATTTATACGAAGGATGTGGCGACCGGACTCCGAAATAAAGATCGGTATCCTTGCATCATTACTGTGACTTGCGAATTCACAAAATTTGACAATCCCTTTCGTGTCACCGCCGGCGAACTAACATTTTGGAATCGGGAAGGAGGTGCCATTAGTCTTATTACAACCACAAGGTCCATCTTTGTGTCATTGGGTGTGGAGTTCAATCAGAAACTCGCATCTCAACTCTTCGGCTTTGGGACAACCGATTACAATACCCCTGCAGAATCCTTACGTCGTTCCAAGAACAACATATCAAATAACCTTAGACGCGTGGTTTTTTACATTGGGGATCCTGCTTTGCATCTTGCCTTTCCGGCTCCCGAAGTGCGTTTAACCGAGTTGAACGGAGTTCCCATTGGTCAAGCGACAGATACGCTTAAAGCATTGGGACGTGTTCGTATGAAAGGCGAAGTTGTGGATGAATCAGGCGCCTTGCTGTCTAACTACAACGGGATTGTGGAAGTAAAACTTTTCGATAAGAACGTCCAACGTCAAACCTTGGGGAATGACGGCGTACGTGATAATCCGCCAAATGGTCCCTTGCTTATTTTGAATTTCACTACTCTAGGAGAGATCCTTTTTAACGGTCAGGCGACGGCTACCAATGGTGTATTCGAATTTGAATTTGTAATGCCTAGGGATACCCAAATACCCATAGGAACAGGTCGTCTTAGTCTGTATTCACAAGAAAATGGCGCATTGGTTGATCAAACGGGTTATAATTTAGATTTGAAAGTGGGAGGCTTAAATGAAAATGCCGCCGAGGATAACGAAGGGCCGCTCATAAGGTTGTTTATGAACGACGAGAGTTTTGTTTCCGGGGGGATTACAAACGATTCGCCCATATTGATTGCAAAATTGGAAGACGAGAACGGGATCAATACGGCTAGTGGTATAGGACACGATATGATTGCTATCTTGGATGGTGATGAAGCAAATCCTTTTGTGGTCAATGAATACTATCAAGCCGAGGTAGATGATTTTACCAAAGGAAAAGCGACCTACAGGTTAAGAGACTTGGAAGAAGGCTTACATACCCTAACCTTTAAAGCCTGGGACGTCTATAACAATTCCTCGACAGCCGAAATTCAATTTATTGTAGCGGGCGATGAATCTCTGGAAATTACTCGGGTGCTCAACTACCCGAATCCATTTGTGAATTATACCGAATTCTGGTTCAATCACAACCGTCCTTTCGAACCATTGGAGGTGCAAGTACAGGTCTTTACAGTTACCGGAAAAGTGGTTTGGACCAAAAATCAGATCGTAACCACAGATGGCTTCTTATCACGGGATATCGTATGGAACGGACTGGATGATTTTGGGGATAAAATTGGAAAAGGAGTGTATGTATACAAGATTACAGTGAAATCTACGTTAACCAATCAGCGGGTTGAAAAATTCGAAAAACTGGTTATCCTTTAAATATTAAAAATTATATTTGTCAAAATTTATACCTCATGAAGAAATTTCTGATACCAATATTGGTTGGTTTAGTAGTATGTAACGTTTCAGCACAAGACAATTCCACAGAAGAACAACGAGTTATCACCACAGCGGTGCCTTTTATATTAATTGCAGCCGATGCCCGCGCAGCAGGTTTAGGAGATATTGGGGTCACGACTTCAGCAGATGCATTCTCACAACAATGGAACCCGGCAAAATACGCTTTTGCAATTTCAAAGCAAGGGGTAGGGGTAACGTATACCCCATACCTAAGTAAATTGGTAAATGACATCTTCTTAGGAAATCTTACCTACTATAACAGGATTAACGAGCGTAGTGCTGTTGCCGCGAGTTTGAGATATTTCAGTACAGGAGAAATCGAACTGCGAGAAACA
>NZ_CAXAXI010000047.1:0-7862 GCF_963972995.1 uncultured Altibacter sp. | reverse complement strand
TGCGGCCCGCCAATAACAAACTTTCCGGTAGGATTGATATGGTAGGTGATATCGTTGTTAAATAAGGCCTGAACATATTCCGGAAGTTGTTTTTTCACTCTTGGAATAAGGATCTCGATAATATCTTTCTTGATCTTTTTTAGCATGATTTCATCCTCATCAAATTCATCATGCTGTGTTGAAACAACAATGGCTACGATCTTTTGAGGTACATTGTCATCGCTGTATTCAATAGTTACTTGGCTTTTAGAATCGGGTCTTAGATATGGAATTTCATTTCCTTCACGACGCAGTGCCGCAAGTTCAATTAGAATTTTATGTGATATGTCTAAGGCCAAAGGCATGTAGTTGGCCGTTTCTTTGGTGGCATACCCAAACATCATTCCTTGGTCACCTGCGCCCTGTTCCTCTTTAGTATCTCGATCCACACCTTGATTTATATCTTTGGATTGTTCATGGATCAACGAAATTACGCCGCACGAATCGCCGCTAAATTGATAGGCACCTTTGGTGTACCCTATCTTATTGATCACATCACGGGCAATGTTCTGCACATCGAGATAGGTATTGCTTCGAACCTCTCCGGCCAAGACTACTTGTCCGGTTGTTACGAGGGTTTCACAAGCAACTTTTGATTCCGGGTCGAATGCTAGGAAGTGATCGAGCAATGCATCACTAATCTGGTCTGAAACTTTATCCGGGTGTCCTTCAGAAACACTTTCCGAAGTAAATAAATACGCCATACAAATGGTTTTAAAAATTTAAAATTAACGGAGATTTGACGGAAGCGTCGAAGGTAGTTTGCACTGCCTTTAGCATTTTTTAGGGAGGTTGCAATCAGTCAAATCTTTCCTCTTTACTTTCTTCGGGCAAAAGTAAAAAAATAATGTGAATAGCGATTCCTTTTCAAAATATTTCAGAAAAAATTTGGATGTTCGGTTTTTCAATTCAATATTTGTACTCGTTAAGTTCACATCTTTATTGAAATGTTATCAAGAAAGGCGGAGGGATTAGACCCGTTGAAGCCTTAGCAACCCTTTCTCCTGAAAGAAGGTGCTACATTCTACACAATTTACAATGGTGATAGATAACACAGGGATCAATTCTACTTTCTCGTCCTTCTTGATACATTTTAATTGCTAAGACTAACCATGGTTCGGTCTTTAGATCTTGAATTTTGACAATGTCAAAAAAAAATGTAACTATGAGAGTAATCCTTAAGCGTACTAATGACGACTACCTTTTTGAAGCAAAAGGTCCCAACGACATTCCGGTACAGATCGATAATAAAAGTAATGACAACGTTCAAGGAGCGAGCCCCATGGAGTTGGTGCTTATGGCCGTTGGCGGCTGTAATGCAATTGATATTATCTCTATTTTAAAGAAGCAGCGTCAGCAAGTTACATCCTACACCATTGAAGTAGACGGAAAACGTAAAGAACTCCGGGATGCAAAACCATTTGAAGCGATCCACGTAAGTATCTTCTTAGACGGAGACATTCAGCCTGAAAAGGCAAAACGGGCAGCGGCTTTAAGTTTTGAGAAGTATTGCTCGGTCTCTCTTACTTTGGCAGGATGCGTTTCGGTGACCTATTCGATCATTTTAAACGGTACGGCGATATGAAGGAGATCTTAAAGGCAATGCAAGAGCGCATTCTTATTTTGGATGGCGCCATGGGTACCATGCTGCAGCGGTATAATTTTTCTGAAGCGGATTTTCGCGGTGAGCGATTTAAAGGATATCACCTTTCGGTGAAAGGGAATAATGACTTGCTTTCCATTACACAGCCTGAAGCTATAGCCGAAGTGCATCGCAACTATTTTGAAGCCGGGGCAGACATCGTCGAGACGAATACCTTTTCCGGAACTACCATTGCCATGGCCGACTATGAGATGCAAGACCTCGTTTACGAACTCAATTTTGAATCGGCAAAAATTGCAAAGCAGGTAGCGCAAACGTTCACAGCGCGTGAACCCCACAAACCTCGTTTTGTAGCGGGTGCCATAGGACCTACCAACAAAACTGCCAGTATGTCCCCGGATGTGAACGATCCCGGGTATAGGGCCATTTCATTTGAAGCATTGGCGAAAGCCTATAAACAACAGGCGACAGCGCTTATTGAGGGTGGTGTGGATTTGCTATTGGTTGAAACTGTTTTTGATACTCTTAATGCGAAGGCTGCTTTGTTTGCCATAGACGAATTGAAAGAAGAACGCCAATTGGATATTCCGGTCATGGTAAGCGGAACTATTACCGATGCCTCCGGAAGGACCCTGTCCGGACAAACTGCAGAAGCGTTCCTTATTTCAATATCTCATATTCCACTCTTAAGCGTGGGTTTTAATTGTGCTTTAGGGGCAAAACAATTGGCGCCTCATTTGGAAGCGATTTCAAGAAATACAACCCTGGCTGTTTCTGCTTATCCCAATGCCGGGTTACCCAATGCATTTGGAGCCTACGATGAAAGCGCAGAACAAATGGCTTCGCAAATACGTGAATATTTGGACAAAAAACTAATCAATATCATTGGAGGGTGTTGCGGAACAACGCCGGAACATATTAAGGCGATCGCTCAGTTGGCATCGCAATATCAACCACGGCCATTTTCTATTTCGAACCAATCAACTGTGAATATATAACGCGCTGTATGGAGAATCGACTTAATGAGAAGCGGTATTTGAAACTTTCAGGGTTGGAGCCTTTGGTGATCACACCCGAAAGCAACTTTATAAATGTAGGAGAACGCACCAATGTGGCAGGATCCCGTAAGTTCCTTCGATTGATCAATGAGGATAATTTTGAAGAGGCACTTTCGGTGGCCAGACATCAAGTAGACGGCGGAGCACAGATCATTGACGTGAACATGGACGATGGTCTTATTGACGGAAAGGCAGCGATGGTAAAATTTCTGAATCTTGTCATGGCCGAACCGGACATCGCCCGTGTTCCGGTTATGATCGATAGTTCAAAATGGGAGATCATTGAGGCCGGATTACAAGTAGTACAAGGAAAGTGTGTGGTAAATTCTATTAGCCTCAAGGAGGGAGAAGCAGAATTCATTCGGCAGGCAACCTTGATCAAACGCTATGGCGCAGCTGTGATCGTCATGGCTTTTGATGAAAAAGGTCAGGCAGATACCTTCGACCGAAGGATCGAAATAGCCAAACGCAGTTATGATGTGCTAGTGGATAACGTGAAATTTCCACCGGAAGATATCATCTTCGATCTCAACATCTTTCCGGTTGCTACGGGCATGGAAGAACATCGCAAGAATGCCGTAGATTTTATAGAAGCGACGCGCTGGGTGCGAACGCATCTTCCCTATTGCAGTGTGAGTGGCGGCGTGAGCAATGTCTCATTTAGTTTTAGGGGGAACGACACGGTTCGAGAAGCCATGCACTCTGTCTTTCTATATCATGCAATCCAGGCAGGGATGAACATAGGGATAGTGAATCCGGCGATGTTGGAGGTTTATGACAGTATTCCGAAAGATCTTCTGGAGCGCGTAGAAGATGTAATGCTGAACCGAAGGGACGATGCCACGGAAAGACTTTTGGATTTTGCCGAAACGGTAAAACAGACAAGTAAAGAAAAGACCGCAGATCTTGCTTGGCGAGAAAACACCTTGCAAGATCGAATCACACATGCTTTGGTGAAGGGTATTGACCAATATATTGTCTCCGATGTTGAAGAAGCAAGAACTACCGTGAAGGCACCCATTGAGGTGATCGAAGGGCATTTGATGATAGGAATGAATGTGGTGGGAGATCTCTTCGGAAGCGGTAAAATGTTCCTGCCGCAAGTGGTGAAATCGGCGCGTGTCATGAAAAAGGCAGTGGCGTATCTTTTGCCTTTTATTGAAGCTGAGAAAGACGGGAAGGCACAATCCAACGGAAAGATACTCATGGCTACGGTAAAGGGAGATGTGCATGATATAGGGAAGAACATCGTGGGCGTTGTACTCGCATGTAATAATTATGAGATTATCGACTTAGGCGTGATGGTGCCGCCGGAGAAAATCATTTCCGAAGCGAAGAAACACTCAGTCGATATCATTGGTCTCAGTGGTCTAATCACCCCTTCCTTGGATGAGATGGTCTTCCTCGCAAAAGAAATGCAGCGGCAGGACTTCAAAGTGCCTTTGCTTATTGGAGGAGCGACAACCAGTAAAGCGCATACCGCAGTTAAGATCGATCCTCAGTATCAAGAAGCCGTAGTGCATGTAAACGACGCATCGCGAGCCGTTACCATTGTGGGCGATCTGCTTCAAAAGGAACATTCCAAAGGGTTCAAGGACCGCCTCAAAGTGGAGTACGCCGAGTTCCGTGAACGCTTCCTCTCCCGACAGTCTGAAAAGACCTATCTGTCCATTGCGCAGGCAAGGGAGAACCGACTGAAGTTGGATTGGAAAGCTACTGAAATTACAACGCCAAAGCATTTGGGAATTAAGGTCATTGAAGATTTTGATCTTGAGCATTTGGTGCCTTATATCGATTGGACACCGTTCTTTAGAAGTTGGGACCTTCACGGCAAATATCCCGAGATTCTTACAGATGAGGTCGTAGGAATACAGGCTTCAGAATTGTATTGCGACGCTAAGAAAATGCTTCAGAAGATCATTGCTGAAAAGAAATTACAGGCAAAAGCGGTCTTCGGAATCTTTGAGGCTAATAGCGTACAGCATGATGATATCGAGGTCACGCCCACTTCCGAAGAGGGTTCAGAAAAGATCTATTTCAGGACGCTGCGTCAACAGAGTAAGAAAGCTGAAGGACGCCCCAATATTGCCTTAGCAGATTTTATTGCTCCTGTGGAAACGGGACTGCAGGATTATATAGGGTGTTTTTGCGTTACGACCGGTTTCGGAACAGATGAACTTGCAAATGAGTTTATAGCAAAATTGGACGACTACAATGCCATTATGGTGAAGGCTTTGAGTGATCGACTCGCCGAAGCGTTTGCCGAATACCTGCATCAACAGGTACGTACCCAATATTGGGGGTATGCAAACAATGAGCAGCTTTCCAACGAAGCACTTATAAACGAACAGTATATCGGAATTCGCCCGGCACCGGGATATCCCGCCTGTCCCGATCATTTGGAAAAGGAAACTATTTGGAAACTCTTAAAAGTAAAGAAACGCATAGGCGTCACCCTTACTGAAAGTCTTGCCATATGGCCTGCAGCATCGGTCTCCGGCTATTATTTTGGACATCCGGAAGCGAGATATTTTGGCGTGGGAAAGATCAAGGAAGACCAGGTGGCCGATTTTGCAGAACGCAAGAAAATAACATATGAACTAGCCGAAAAATGGCTTAAAACGAATATAGCAGATTAGATGAAAGTTTTAGAACATATAGCGAAGGCAAATGGCAAGACCCAATTTTCCTTCGAGATCCTACCGCCTTTAAAAGGGCAAAATATACAGTCCATTTTCGATAGCATTGATCCATTAATGGAGTTCAATCCGCCATTTATTGATGTGACTTATCACAGAGAAGAGTACGTATACAAAGAATTGGAGAATGGTCTGTTGGAAAAGAAAGTAGTGAGAAAGCGTCCCGGGACCGTGGGAATCTGTGCCGCTATACAAAATAAGTACGATGTGGATGCCATTCCGCACATTCTGTGCGGCGGATTTACTAAGGAAGATACCGAGAACTTTTTGATCGACTTGGATTTCTTGGGGATCGATAATGTGATGGCGCTACGCGGCGATGCCGTTAAGAACGAAACCTATTTCACTCCGGAAAAGAAGGGACACGCTTATGCCGAAGAGTTGGTAAAACAGATCGAAGCGCTCAACAGAGGAACTTATTTGGATGCCGAGACTTTAAATCAGGCACAAACCAATTTTTGCATTGGTGTAGCCGGCTACCCGGAAAAGCACGCCGAAGCACCCAATATGGAAAGTGATATCCACTTCTTAAAAAAGAAATTGAAGAACGGAGGTGCGTATGTGGTGACACAAATGTTCTTCGACAATGCGAAATTCTTTCAATTTGTAAAGAAATGCAGGGAAGCAGGGATCGAGGCTCCCATCATCCCGGGATTGAAACCCTTGTCTAGCAAGAAGCAACTTAATCTTATTCCGCAGCGTTTTAATGCCGAGTTGCCCGATGCATTGATCCAAGAGGTCCTTAAATGCAAAGATGCAGAACAGGTAAAAAACGTTGGTATCGAGTGGTGTGTCATGCAAAGCAAAGAGCTCATGGCAGAAGGGGTCCCATTTCTACATTTTTATTCTATGGGTAAAAGTGATAATATTAGAACCGTGGCCTCACAATTATTCTAAAATATATAAGTTTAATCAATAAGAATCATACGCTATGCTCTCCCGAAAAACGAAATACGGATTAAAGGCGCTTACTTATCTGGCAAAGAGGAAAGGGAACACGCCTGTGCAGATCTCAGTGATTTCTGAAGCAGAGAATATCTCTCAAAAGTTTTTGGAAAGTATTCTTTTAACACTTCGGAAGGCCGGATTCCTTGAATCGAAAAAAGGCAAGGGTGGCGGATATTATTTATTGAAGGATGCAAAAGATATTCCTATTTCTGAAGTTTACAGAGTACTGGAAGGACCCATTGCTATGGTTCCCTGTGTAAGTTTGAATTTCTATGAAAAATGCGATGATTGCCCCGATGAGGATCGGTGCAGTGTGCACAGGCTCATGATACAAGTTCGGGATAATAACTTAACCATTTTTGAGAATACGTCACTGCAAGATCTTATCCGGCAAACCACTCAAGACCCGCTCTAAATGATCCCTGCTAAAACTGAAATCGAAGCGGCTTACCAAAGGGTGAAACCTTTTGTACACAGAACTCCGGTGCTTACATCAAACTTGGTGAATAGGCACATCAATGCTGAGCTCTTTTTTAAATGTGAGAACTTTCAGAAAATGGGAGCCTTTAAAATGAGGGGTGCCGTCAATGCTATTTTGCAACTAAGTGAAGAAGAACGGAAAGCCGGGGTGGTAACACATTCTTCAGGGAATTTTGCTCAGGCAGTTGCCTTAGCTGCCCGTACCTTAGAAGTTAAAGCGTATATCGTGATGCCTTCCAATGCCCCTGATGTAAAAAAGCAGGCCGTGATGGGATACGGAGGTATTATTACAGAATCTGCCCCTACCTTAGCGGCTAGGGAAAAAGCTGCCGACCATATAAAAGGTGAAACCGGAGCAGTGTTCCTACACCCATCCAATCAAATGGAGGTTATTCTTGGCAATGCTACGGCAACCGTAGAGTTACTCGAGTCCCATCCCGATCTTGATGCGGTAATCACTCCGGTAGGCGGAGGCGGTTTACTCGCGGGTACGGCTTTGGCGGTTCATTATTATGGCAACGGTTGTTCGACATTGGCCGGAGAGCCCTTTGATGCAGATGATGCGTATCGATCGTTCCACTCGGGGCGTATAGAGACCAACAAAGTGACTAATACCATTGCAGACGGACTTAGAACGCAATTAGGTTCTGTAAACTTTCCCATTATTAAAGAACTCGTTTCTGATATTCTGCTAGTGGAGGAAGATGAGATCGTCAATGGTATGCGCTATCTTTGGGAACGACTTAAAATAGTGATCGAGCCTTCTTCGGCGGTGCCTTTTGCGGCAGTATTGAAACACAAAGAACGTTTCAGAAACAAAAAAATAGGAATCCTTCTGTCAGGCGGAAATGTGTCCCTTTCGCAGCTTCCTTTTTAGCCCTTAAATGCATTTTTTATTTCGTTTTCAGATACGAAGTATTACTGTATATTTACGGCTCTTAAATTGGTATGAACAAGTTTTTTTGTATTCTAATTGCTCTTCTTTCGGTTCAGCTTTCATTGGCGCAACAGAAGGAACTGAAACCTTTTTCAATA
>NZ_CAXAXI010000046.1:0-10665 GCF_963972995.1 uncultured Altibacter sp. | reverse complement strand
CGCCGCCGTATTTTGGATCTACCATCATTCCCAAAAATCCTAATTCCCCCATTTTCTTTACCTGTTCATGCGGAAATTTTTGATGCGTATCACGCTCGATCACGCCGGGCAATAATTCGGTTTTTGCAAAATCACGAGCCGCGTCGCGAATCATTAAATGTTCTTCGGAAAGACTGAAATCCATAGTACTAAACGAGTTATCTATTTATAAAAAAGAGCTGCAAAGATACCTTTAAAAAAGGAAAACTCAAATGATAAATACCAATTTAAAGGCAAATGTCCCATGGAGGCTATTTTTCATTACCTACGATGTGTAATTATCAGTTTTGTATGGTACTTTTGATTATAAAATTTCCGGATTGATAAAGGAGCAATATCACGTAGTAGGGGTCATGAGCGGTACATCATTGGATGGGATTGATCTTGTGGACGTATCTTTTATTCTGAATAAAGGCGGCAGTTGGCAGTACGCCTTGGGGCTTGCTGAAACGATCCCCTATCCTGAAATTTGGAAGCAACCCTTGCAAGAGGCTGTTGGGTATACCGAAGCGCAATTGCTTCAGTTGAATGAGGACTATACAAGGCACCTTTCAGAAGTTATAAATCACTTTATCAAAAAGCACGACCTCACAGGTCTGGATGCGGTTTGTAGTCACGGCCACACTGTGCTGCATCAACCGGAACAAGGACTTACCTTACAAATTGGTAATCTCCCGGTATTGGCACGAAATTTACAGCAGACCGTTGTATGTGATTTCAGGGTACAAGATGTTGCTTTGGGCGGACAAGGAGCACCGTTGGTTCCGGTAGGTGACCGATTGCTCTTTTCTCACTACGACTATTGCTTGAACCTGGGGGGCTTTGCGAATGTCTCCTGTGAGCGTGAGGCTGAACGCACTGCCTACGACATCTGTCCCGTGAACATTGTTCTTAACCGATATGCCGAGAGGGAAGGGCAGGCGTACGATGCCGGAGGTCAATTGGCTGCTTCAGGAACATTGGACCTTGAACTACTCAAGAAACTTAATGCGCTTGAATTCTACAAACGATCGGCTCCAAAATCTTTAGGATTGGAATGGGTAAAACAGCACATATTCCCTGTTTTGGAAGCTTCAGGAGCAACTTCGAGGACCATCTTGCGAACCATGACCGAACATATAGCCATGCAACTTGCGGCTCAGTTTTCAGAAAAAAGTACGGTTCTTGTTACGGGAGGAGGAGCATACAATCAATTTTTGATTGAAAGGTTGATGGCGCACGTAACTTTAAATGTTAAGATTCCTGAAAATACGCTTGTTGAGTTTAAAGAAGCTATTATTTTTGGACTTTTGGGAGTATTGCGGCTTAGAAATGAGGCGAATTGTCTTGCCAGCGTTACGGGAGCAGCAAAGGATCACTCTTCCGGTAGTATATTTAAATAAAGATGGAAAAGGAAAAATCGAAAAAACCCGATCAGGTTGTCTTTAATGAGGAGACCAATTCGTACGAGGCAAGAATCAAACCCTATGCGACCAATGTGGGAGCTCCTGCGATAGCAATGGAAGACGTTACCACTTGGAAGAACGCGAACGTGAAAAAGGTGAACCATCATTTCAAGACACAGTTCGAGACTATTAAAGCAAGCTATCAAGAGATGATGGACCAGTTTGAATACAACAATTTGATCTATCGCGCAAAATTCAGTTTTGAGCCTGTGGTTGGAGAGCCATACCATCTGTATGCCAATAAAGGGGAAGAGCCTTTTCTCTCCATTATTGCACCTTCCGAATGTAATTTTAAACATTTGGGCAGTTTTAAATTAACCACCGACAAACTGTGGGAACGTATCGATTCAGCTACGCGTAAATAATTCACTTCCTTGGTTTAAAATAAACCAAAAATAATACAAAGCCTATTGCATTTTTTTATATTTGCCTCTTAACTTACCCATTGAATGAAGGAGCTACTTACTAAGTACGAGAATAAGGAACCCGAAATTGTTTTTCATTGGAATGACCCAGAAACCGAAGCCGAAGGCTGGACCGTTATAAATTCACTTCGCGGAGGTGCTGCCGGAGGAGGAACACGCATGCGTGAAGGACTGGATATGAACGAAGTGCTTTCGCTCGCCAAAACTATGGAGGTGAAATTCACGGTATCCGGGCCGGCTATTGGCGGAGCAAAATCGGGTATTAATTTCGATCCGCATGACCCTCGTAAGAAAGGGGTTCTGGAACGCTGGTATAAAGCGGTTTCTCCTTTACTGAAAGCCTATTACGGAACCGGAGGAGACTTGAATGTGGATGAAATTCATGAAGTGATACCCATTACCGAAGACAGCGGTGTCTGGCATCCTCAGGAAGGTGTTTTCAACGGACACTTTTCCCCAACCGAAGCAGATAAGATCAACCGAATTGGGCAATTGCGCCAAGGGGTGATCAAAGTGTTGGAAAACGTAAATTACTCGCCGGATATTTCAAGAAAATATACAGTTGCCGACATGATCACAGGCTATGGTGTTGCCGAAGCGGTGCGCCATTATTATGATATTTACGGAGGAAATGTGGAAGGAAAACGTGCAGTGGTTCAAGGCTTCGGAAATGTGGGTGCTGCGGCAGCCTATTATTTGGCTCAAATGGGTGCCAAAGTGGTGGGCATCATTGACCGTGCCGGGGGTATTATTAACAAGGAAGGTTTTACTTTTGAGGAGATAAAACAATTGTTCTTGCAAAAGGACGGTAACACGCTCAAGACCAACAACATGATCCCGTTCAACGAGATCAATGAGAAAGTGTGGACCCTGGAGTGCGAGATATTCGCTCCGTGTGCTGCCTCCCGATTAATTACCAAAGAACAGATCGCTGCCATGATCGAATCCGGTTTGGAAGTTATTAGCTGTGGTGCAAATGTGCCTTTTGCAGATAAAGAGATCTTCTTCGGTCCCATTATGGAATTTACCGATGAGCGAGTAAGTCTTATCCCGGATTTTATCAGTAATTGCGGAATGGCACGTGTCTTCGCATATTTCATGGAACGCAAAGTTCAAATGACCGATGAGGCTATTTTTAATGATACCTCAATGACGATCAAAAATGCCATTCAGAATACATTCGATAATAACAGTACAAAAACAAACATCAGCAAAACAGCTTTTGAAATTGCTTTGAATCAACTAATTTAGAACGTGGCACGCCACAATCTCACACGCTATGGAATCAATCATCATTTTAATTTTTGTCATTGGCTATCTCTCCATTACGTTGGAGCACCCTTTAAAACTCGACAAAACAGTACCGGCTCTTATTATGGCTGCCCTTATTTGGGCAGTGCTCGCCATTGGCTTTCACAGTGGATGGTTCGATGTTATCAACACCGAAGAAGAAGCCTTTAATTTCTTGAGCGGCGGTGAAGTGGCCGCCGAAGGTTTTAACGGCACCTTGCTCCACCATCTGGGGAAGACGGCAGAGATTCTTATCTTTTTGATCGGTGCGATGACCATCGTCGAGATCATTGACTTACACCGCGGTTTTGAGGTATTAAAATCTGCCGTGAAAACAAAAAGCAAACGTAAACTCCTGTGGATCATAGGGGTCTTAGCTTTTATTCTATCGGCTATCATCGATAACCTTACCGCAACCATCGTATTGGTCACCTTGCTTCGTAAACTTATTCACGTTAAGGAAGACCGTATTTGGTACGCGGCCATGGTAGTGATCGCTGCGAATGCGGGAGGTGCGTGGTCACCTATTGGGGATGTAACTACCACCATGTTGTGGATCGCCAATAAGGTAACCGCTGCCGGACTTATTGAGTTTGTTGTACTGCCTTCCATCGTATGTTTTGTGTTGCCCTTCTGGATTGCCAGCTACTTAAAGCCCTTCAAAGGATATATTGAAGTAGACGATACTCCGGAGGACGAAGAAGCAGGAAAGTTGTTAAGCAGTAGGACAATGCTTTTCTTAGGACTCGGAATGATTGTTTCAGTACCGATCTTTAAAACGCTTACACACTTACCGCCTTACATAGGAATGATGTTAGCCTTAGGGGTTGTTTGGTTAGTTTCAGAATACATACACCCGGAAGAGGATTTCAGCAAAGAACGCAGACATCTCTATTCGGCACACAAAGCACTTTCACGAATCGAGATCTCGAGCATACTGTTTTTCTTGGGGATTCTTTTGGCTGTAGCCGGATTGGAAAGCTTGGTATACGGCGTGGTGAATGGTGAAGAGGTAGGGACCTTGCGTTATCTAGCCGAAGTGTTGCAAGCAGCCATTCCCAATCAGGATGTGGTCGTGATACTTTTGGGTATCCTATCCGCCATTATCGACAATGTACCGTTGGTAGCCGCCTCTATGGGAATGTATGAATCTCCAACCGATTCGGTTTTATGGCATTTTATTGCCTACTCAGCAGGAACCGGAGGAAGTATGCTTATTATTGGTTCTGCCGCAGGGGTTGCCGCTATGGGTATGGAAAGAATCGATTTTATCTGGTATCTCAAAAAAATAGCGTGGCTGGCCTTTATAGGATTTATTGCCGGTGCTGGGGTATTCTTGCTGTTCGAGCGGGTGATATTTCACCACGCTTAACAATTTCTGGAATCATATCACGTTATTCAATTAAATTAAAAACCAGCTATGCTAAACTTCTTTATTCAGGAGGGTGTGGACCCCGCATTACAAGAATTGGAACCTGAAGTAACCGAAAAGACCTTATCCATCATGGAACTCCTTATGAATGGAGGCCTGGGAGGTCAGATCATTATTGGGGTGCTTTTTATCCTGCTGTTTGTTGCAGTATATATCTATTTTGAACGGCTGTTTGCCATTAAGGCGGCCTCTAAAATGGACAGTAACTTTATGAACCAGATACGGGATAATGTTGCTTCTGGAAATATTCAGGCGGCAAAAGTGCTTTGTGCACAGCAAAACAGTCCTGTTTCTCGTCTTACCGAAAAAGGGATCTCGCGTATTGGAAGTCCGTTGGAGGATATCAATACGGCTATTGAAAACGCCGGACGCCTGGAGGTCTACAAACTTGAAAAGAATGTAAGTATTTTGGCGACCATCGCCGGTGCTGCACCCATGATCGGGTTCCTAGGAACCGTAATCGGTATGGTACTGGCGTTCCATCAATTGGCGACCAGTAGCGGACAAGCAGAGATGGGAACACTCGCCGAAGGGATCTATACGGCCATGACCACCACTGTGGCAGGTCTTATAGTAGGGATCATTGCTTATATGGGGTACAACCATATCGTTGTGCGAACCGATAAGGTAGTTCACCAAATGGAAGCGAACGCTGTTGATTTCTTAGACTTGTTAAACGAACCTGCCTAATGAATCTACGAGGGAGAAATAAAGTAAGCGCCGAGTTCAGTATGAGCTCAATGACAGACATCGTTTTCCTGTTGTTGGTGTTCTTCCTACTCACGTCTCCGGCAGTGACTCCGGACGCATTGGATCTTATCCTTCCTAAAGCAAAAGGGAAAAGTTCCAACGTGCAAAAAGCGTCTGTGAGCATCACAAAAGACGGAGCGTATTACGTTAATAAAGAACGTGTTTCCGAATATACTATCGAGACCGAATTGAAGAACGCACTGGCAGGACAGGAGGAGCCTACTATCATTCTTCGCGCCGAAGAGGGCGTACCTATCGAAGATGCCGTCTTCGTTATGGATATTGCCAATAAGAATAATTTTAAGGTTGTGCTCGCCGTTCGTCCCAATTAGGGCGTTACCCCGCCGAAGACGGGGTCAGGCCTGCCTGACGGCAAAGGCAGGCTTTCGCTGCTACACGGTAGCCTAGTTCAATCCTTAACGCGGTCCTCGGCAGGAAAAATGGCATAATAAATGTAATTACTTCAACGATCAAAACTTGAAATCTTGAGCCTTTTAGATACCAAACATAAAAGAAAGAGCATGACGATCACGGTGGTTCTTCACCTGATCATCCTCTTACTGCTTTTTTATGTAGGGATGACCTACTTAGATCCTCCATTGGAACAAGGAATTGCAGTTAATTTTGGTACAACCGATGAAGGTAGTGGGAACATACAACCTACCGAAGCGATCAATTCAGCGCCTAAACAATCAGAACCGGAACCTGTTTCTCAGCCAAAGTCGGAGATCAAGGAAGAAGTCGTTACTCAAGATACCGAGGACGCCCCCGTGATCAAGAAAGAAGAAACCAAGAAGGAGCAAAAGGAAACCCCAAAAAAGATCGAACCTAAAAAGGAACCTCCCAAAAAGCCGGATCCAAAACCCGATAAGTCTACCAGCGATGCGCTTTCCAGTCTCATTAACGGCCCCAAAAGTGAGGGTACGGCAAAAGGCGGAGAAGGAAATGACACCACAGCCGGAGACAAGGGAGACCCCAACGGAGACCCAAATGCAAGTAGTTATTACGGCACCGGAAAAGGGCTGGACGGAGACGGGAATTACCTTTTGGGTGGCCGAAAAGCGCTCAACAAAGAAAAATTTGTGCAGGAATGTAACGAAGCAGGTATCGTGGTAGTGAGTATAGAAGTAGATCGCAACGGAAGAGTGATTAGTGCAACACCCGGTGTGAGAGGTACCACCAATAATTCGCGCTGTTTGCTTGAGCCCGCCAAGAGAGCGGCCCTTGCCACCAAATTCAACGCCGACGATAAAGCGCCTGCAAAACAGATAGGGAAGATCATCTATCGATTCAAACTTTCTGAGTAAATTTAGGGCTCAAAACCCTGCTCCTATTAACTATAACAAGACCATAGCGTGGTTGTTCGAACAACTTCCCATGTACCAACGCGTGGGACATTCGGCGTATAAGGCCAATCTGGATAATACCCTGCAACTTGCCCAGTACTTAAAACACCCTGAAAACTCCTTTAAGAGCATACATGTGGCCGGAACCAACGGTAAAGGCTCCACATCTCACATGCTCGCTTCGGTCTTGCAGGAAGCCGGTTATAAGGTAGGCCTTTACACCTCCCCACACCTCAAGGACTTTCGCGAACGCATCAAGATCAACGGTACCATGATCCCGAAACGGAAAGTGGTTTCCTTTGTCAAGCGACACAAACCTTTTTTTGAGTCACACAGCCTTTCTTTTTTTGAAATGACAGTAGGACTGGCCTTTGATCATTTCCGAAGTGAACAGGTAGATATTGCGGTAATAGAAGTAGGAATGGGGGGACGTTTGGACAGCACCAACATCATCCAACCTGAACTCGCAGTAATCACCAATATTGGCTTGGACCACACGCAATTTTTAGGATCGACCTTGCCGGAGATCGCAAAAGAGAAAGCCGGCATCATAAAAAAGGGAATACCTGTGGTGATTGGTGAGCGGCACGAAGCAACCGCAACTGTATTCCAGAAGGTGGCTCAAGAGAGGGGTGCCCCTATAGTCTTTGCGGGTGACATCGCATATCATGACTATGCTTCAGATCTAACCGGGATCTATCAACAGAAGAATAAGCAAACGGTAAACGCTGTGCTGAGGATTCTTCAAAAACAGGGATGGAACATTTCCGAAGAGGACATCACAAAAGGGCTGAGTAAAGTGGTTAAGAATACCGGTTTAATGGGAAGATGGCAGTTGTTGGGGATACGGCCAATGATCATTTGTGACACAGCTCATAACAAAGACGGTATTAGTCTGGTTATGAAGCAGTTAATGAAGGAGAAGTTTCAAGATCTGCATATAGTGTTTGGAGTTGTGAACGATAAGGATCTCGACAGTATACTTCCGCTTTTTCCCAAGACGGCCTCTTACTATTTTTGCACGCCTAATGTACCCAGAGGTATGCCATCAAAGACCTTAGAAGAAGCCGCGAAAAAATTCGCACTGCGTGGAACGGCCTATACGAGTGTAAAGGAAGCCCATCAGGCAGCATTAGACAATGCAAGACCCGAAGATCTTATTTTTATTGGAGGAAGCACCTTTATCGTCGCCGAGGTAGTGTAACTAATTTTTGGTCTTGAACCGCTTCTTTTTCTTCTTATCCGGATTGGTGAACAGCCGCTTTAAGAATCCGTCTCGTTTAGTGGGTGGGCAATCTAGTAATTGTCGTGCGACAGGTGAAGGAGCCTGGAATCGTGCCCTTGAGATATCGTTGTAGGTCGAGTCTTTATTTACCTTCTGAAAGAATTTCGCCACGATAGGTAAGGCAGCATTAGCTCCTTGTCCTGTAGCAGTGGACTTAAAGCCAATGCGATGATCATCGTGACCCACCCATGTAACAGCCACGAGATTTGGTGTAAGGGCTACAAACCATGCGTCTTTGTTCGATTGTGTTGTTCCTGTCTTTGCGGCAATATCATTAGGTAACCCATAGGTGCTTTTTAGGCGCCGGGCTGTTCCGGAAGTCGCTACAGCTTGCATCATAGAGATCATAAGCTGTCGGTTCGTTTCTGAGAAGACAGGTTTTGCATGTTCCTCCGGTTCGAATTGGGCAAGGACCTTGCCTTGGCTGTCTTCTATTTTCCGAAGATAGTAAGGGCGAGTAGGAATGCCTTTATGGACAAAAGCCGTATAGGCACCCGCCATTTCAAGTAAGGATATTTCTGCTGTACCCAGTGCTAACGAGGGCACCTCCGGTAGCTTAGCTGTGATGCCTAAGGTGGAAGCTAATTTGATGGTGTTTTCAATACCGGCCTTTTCTAGAATCTTAACCGAAACTGTATTGATCGATTTACTTAATGCAGCCGTCATGTTATAATTCATGTACTTTTCGTCCACATTACCCGAATTAGACGGAGACCAACCCTCCATATTTTCATAGACCACTTCCTGAGCCGAAAAGTAATCGCAAGGAACGACACCCTGTTCAAGCGCTGTAACATACACGATAGGCTTGAAAGTAGATCCAACTTGGCGTTTGCTCTTGCTAATATGATCGAACTTATATTTTTCAAAATCGACACCACCTACCCAAGTGCGAATAGCTCCTGAAACAGGATCCAGTGTAAGCATTCCTGTATTCAAAAATTTCAGACTGTGTTGAATGCTGTCTATTGTGCTCGCCATAACGGTTGAATCCCTAGGGATCCCGGGCCACCACATTTTTCTTGGTTTGTTTAAGGAATCCATGATTGCGTTTTGGGCATATCCTTGATGGTTTAACCGCTTGTAGTGAAAGGATCTTTGAATGGCATCCGTAACGATTTTTTTGTTAGTAAGCCAAGGAGCTGCATTACCATACTCCTTTTCAAAACTATCTTGAAGTTGCGTCATGTGTGTTGAGACAGCATCTTCAGCGTATAGTTGCAAGGTTTTATCAAGTGTAGTGTAGATTTTTAGTCCGCTGGTATACAAATTGATCTTTGTGCCGTATGTAGATTGCTCTTCGATCCATTTCAGCAAACGGTTTCGTACTTCTTCTCTGAAATAGGTGGCGATACCCCGTTCCTCATCGTACGTACCATAATTGAGTTTTAGGGAATCTGATACAGCATTTTTGTATGCTGCTTCGCTCAAATAATCGTATTTTTTCATTTGAGAAAGCACTGTGTTTCGTCTGGACAGACTTCGTTTGGGATGATTTCGCGGATCGTAGGTAGCACTCGCTTTTAAGGTTCCTATGAGCGTGGCCGCTTCAGAAACAGTGAGATCCTTCGTGTGCTTGTTGAAGAATTTTAAGGCCGCACTCTCAATGCCGTAGGTATTTCCGCTAAAGGGTACCGTATTGAAGTATAGCGCTAAGATTGCTTGTTTATCGTACAACCGTTCCAATCGTCGGGCAATGATAATTTCTTTGGTCTTTACGACGGGAAGTGTTAAAAACCCATAGTCTTTTCTACTGAATAAATTTTTTGCAAGTTGTTGGGTAAGGGTACTACCGCCCCCGCTGCTGGCATCCTGCAATAGAATGGTCTTGAAAAAGACTCTCAAGAAACTTCTCGTATCCACACCGGAATGCTCGTAATAGCGCACATCTTCGGTGGCAATTAATGCATCTATAGTATGTTGAGGAATTTGATCGATCGTGATGGGTTGGCGGTCTGCGAGGTAGAATTTCCCGAGTAATTCATTATTGACATCATATACTTCAGAAGCTTTGTATTGGGATAGTTCTTGCAATTCCTTAGAAGACGGAATAGGGCCCCATCCTCCAAAATAGACGGTAGTTACAAACAGACTCACTAACAGCATGATGATGCCTATCCCGTATAAAAGATAGCGTAGTGGCTTTTTTAATTTTTTTTTGACCTGCATGTATGTCCTTTGGGTACTGCAAAATAAAACAATAGAAGAGGGGAGACACAGAGGTTTAACGTAACTTTATAAGACTTGTTGGAAGCAGCGAAATAAATTGATGTCAATTTTTATTTTTTTCCCATTATTAATTTGCGGGAATTAAAAACTAACTTATATTTGCAACCGCTAACAAGAGGGGCAATTAGCTCAGTTGGTTCAGAGCACCTCGTTTACACCGAGGGGGTCGGGGGTTCGAATCCCTCATTGCCCACATCAAGCACAATCCCGATGAGTTTCTCATCGGGATTTTTGTTTTCAGGAACCCCAAGCGAATAGCTTGACAGGTTGCAGAAAACAAAAATCGATATGGGCGCAGCCCATGGGATTGTATTTGCAGTCGTGGTTCAAAGTAGGGATCACGGCAGTAATCCGTTTTTATACTAGAGAAACCCCAAGCGAATAGCTTGACAGGTTGCAGAAAACAAAAATCGATATGGGCGCA
>NZ_CAXAXI010000045.1:0-11384 GCF_963972995.1 uncultured Altibacter sp. | reverse complement strand
CAAGGAGCTGATCCGGATACCGGTGGTGGTGGTGTCTTTAATAATGGAGGTACATTGGATATTCTTAATGGCACAACCATTATTAATAACATAGCTTCCGGGACGTCAGGATCCGGTGGAGGACTCCTTAGCGTTGCAGGGGATGTTACCGTAACCGACTCGAATTTTGAGACGAATGCTGCGAACAGAGCCGGTGGCGCCATTGAGATCATCGATGGAACGCTTACGTTTGAATCATCCATAATGACGCGTAACGATGTTAATAGTGCTGCGGGAACACCCAATCCGGGTAATGGAGGTGGACTTCATGTAACTGGAACGAGCAGCACCATAGATATCCTTACGAGTACCATCACAGGTAATTTTGCCGCTAACGAAGGTGGAGGATTGTGGAACCAGAACGGAACAACCATGAACATTGTGGATTCAACGATCGATACCAATGATGCCCCCGAAGGTGGTGGTATCTATAATAACGGAGGCGGTATAGTAACTGTCATGACAAGTACCGTTTCAGGAAATACAGCATCGGTATCCGGGGCAGGTATTCAAAATAATGGTGCAAGTTTCGACTTAAATGCAGTGACGGTAGCAAACAATGTTTCTTCCGGAACCGGTGGTGGAATAGAAAGTACAACGACTACTTCACTGAAAAATACACTGGTGGCTACAAATACAGCTTCTTCCGGAGTAGATGTAAACGGAACGTTTGTTTCGAATGATTATAATCTTATTGGGAACGATGACGCAGGAGCATTTCCTGAACAAGCCAACGATATTGAAGGCGCAGATCCTATGCTGGGACCACTGCAAAATAACGGTGGGACCACCGAAACACATGAGCTTTTAGTTGGCTCTGTGGCGTACAATGCCGGGGACCCTGCTGATTTGTTCGATGATCAAATTGGGCAGACCGTTTTTCAAGGACGACGTGATATTGGTGCTTTCGAAGCACAGGATATCTTATTGTCTATCGACGACATCGTTGACAGTGGAAGTGGCATTGTCATTTATCCGAACCCTTCACAAGGAACGGCAACGATCGCAATTCCTGTTCAATTTGGATCGGAGATTCAAGTGACGATTATTGAACTTGGCTCAGGAAAAATTGTAAAACGTTTCTCTTCAGTAACAGGTGCAAACGATGTAAGTTTTAATGGAATGGCAAATGGTGTATATATTATTACCGTTGTTTCTGAAAAGGCTTCGTCAACCCATAGATTGATTTTAGCTAAATAAAACGTTCTCATTTTAGTTAGTAAAAACCCCTTCCACCTGTGAAGGGGTTTTTTAATTGCGATTCTTGAATCGGAAGCTATACACGTACCCAATCGCCAATTCAGTATAGTCTGCCTGACCCAAATTCGAATTGATATGCGCACCAACATATATATTATGTTTAGGGGCCTCCGAAGTTCCAATAAAGTAGTATTTTAATCCTAAGCGGGAAGAGATACGGTGCTTTAATTTGAACTTGGAACCAAATTCACCTAACTCCCAAAACTCGGGAATATCTCTGGGCGTATTGTCCCATCCTTCATTAATGCGCCATTCGATCCTATAAGCGGGTTTGTGGAAATTATACCCTAATTGAAGGTCCAATCCTATATGGTTTAATAAGAATTCTCCATGAACGAACGCTCCAATAGCACTCGAATTCCAAACAGGTGCCTCCTTGTACGATTCAAATTCTCTGCCTTCCTGAACCAAGGACTCATTTCCTTGGATGTAGTCATAATAATGTTCATAGAAGCGGTAGTACACCCCAATCCCTAACCGGAAGGTATTATTGAATACATGACCGTATTCTGCACTGGCAGCATAGACTTCCTTTTTATCATTAAATGCCAATGCAAATACATTTTGTCCGATGCCGGTTCGTAAATCGATATAGCTGTGGATGCTTCGATCGTAGGCGGGAGGGATGGTATCAATTTGTTCAGGTGCACGATGCAGCGGATTTAGGAGTGCAGCCGAAACACTTACCAAAAAAGAATTATAGCCTTGATTTAGCAGCCGGGTATGCCCGTTAGAATGATGAGAATACCCAAGTCCTACACGCCAGTCAACACGCTTGGAAGATATAAAACGGTAATAGAGATAGGTGCGGTATGCCCAAGTTAGATCGGTAGTCACGGCATTGTTGTTTGGGTTTTCGACGGGGTCATACTTTTCAGTGAAATAAGATCCGCCCATCCCAACGAGTGTAGTAAAGCGTTTACTGCCAAAGACGGGAAATTCGATGTAAGGAATGACAGTTAAGGCAATTCCTAAACTGTCTATATTTCCAAAATCGGTAAAACCAAACCCAATACCGGTTCGAGTGCCTTTAAGTCGCTGTGCCCATTCTTGCGGATTAAAACTATGGTCCCTCCCTATATTAATAATGACTTGTTTTTGTAGATCTCTTTCCGGAAATCCATCATTGGATTCTGCGGTCTTTCCCAATAGCAGTTCCGGCATGAATAAGGCCGAGCCCTTTTTCCAAGAAGTCGCTTCTTGAGCACACAAGAAGCCCGAGAATAGGATGGTTAATGTGGTTAGCAGTCGTTTCATTGGCAATACAAATAAAAACATATCTGCGGAATTTAAAAATTTAAGTTCTATTTTAGTTTGCTAATACCGTACGAACACTGGAACTTTTAGATAAAATCTTTGCTTCTACGTCCCACTACGCTTGGGAGGGACTTCTTTTTCTGTTGATAGGCGGCGGACTGTATCTAATAGTTAAGATTCGCTTTCTGCCTTTTCGCTATTTGGGGCATGCTATTGCCGTATTACGCGGGCGTTACGATAATGAAAGTGATGCTGGTGAAATAAGCCATTTCCAAGCACTTACTACTGCGCTATCTGCTACGGTTGGCATGGGAAATATAGCCGGTGTAGCTGTGGCGATCGCCATAGGAGGTCCGGGAGCTGTCTTCTGGATGTGGGTAAGTGCAGTGATTGGCATGTCTACAAAGTTCTTTACCGCAACTTTGGCAGTTCTTTTCCGCGGTAAGGATAGCCATGGGGAAATACAAGGAGGACCCATGTATTTTATTGTGGAAGGTTTAGGTAAAAAATGGAAACCGTTGGCCGTATTTTTCAGTATTGCAGGTCTTGTAGGTGCATTGCCCGTGTTTAATGTCAATCAGCTTACACAGGCGATCAACGATATCCTCTTAAAGCCCGTAGGACTTTACGCTGGTTTTAACAGTAATATACTAGTGGGTGTGGTCTTGGCAATGCTGACAGCTGTTGTAATCCTCGGCGGACTTTCTCGTATAAGCAAGACAGCATCGCGCATGGTTCCGGCAATGGTCATACTTTATTTTGTACTTGTATTGTTTATTCTGGGGGTCCATATAGATGTGGTCCCAGAATACTTAGCCTTAATCTTTACCGATGCTTTTTCAGCATCGTTTTATGAAGGAGATACTTTTCTGGGAGGCATCGTGGGAGCCCTCATCGTTTTAGGGATTCGACGCGGAGCTTTTTCAAACGAAGCAGGTATAGGAACTGCACCCATGGCTCATGGTGCGGCTAAGACCAACGAACCTATTCGGGAGGGGCTGGTTGCCATGTTGGGACCTGCCATCGATACCCTTATTATATGTACGCTTACGGCATTAGCAATCTTGGTGACGGGCGTGTGGCAATCTACGGAAGCGAATGGTGTTAGTTTAACGGCCAATGCCTTTATGGAAGCCATACCAGTATACGGAAAATACGCACTTCTTTTGTGTATTGCCGTGTTTAGTATTTCATCATTATTCTCTTATTCTTACTACGGAACGAAATGCATGTCCTTTTTATTTGGCGCGAAATACAAGAACTTATACAATTATTTGTACATCGCAAGTATTCTAATGGGAGCTACCACATCGCTAAGCCTCATGATCAACTTGATCGACACCTTCTTCGCGCTTATGGCAATCCCCACGATGACAGCCACGATCCTGTTAGCACCACGAGTGGTGAAAGAGGCAAGAATATACTTTGCCAAACTGAAAAGGTCTTAACGCAATTCATTCAACTGTTGCTGAAGCATTTTGGTGAAAGTTGCAGCCCCCTTAGGATTCAGATGGCTTTGATTCCAATAATCGGTTACAGAGAATTGAAGCGTATCTTCTTCTTTGTCTAAGAGCACCACGTTGGAATAGCGATCTAAAACCACCTGCATGATACTGTCTCGCCTGTGAAGTATCCCGGGATGACGTTTGGGCAAATAGGACTTGTACATTGGGATATGAGAGATTACTACTTGTAGATCCTGCTCTTTCAAATAATCGAGCATTTCAAAGAAATAGGCGGAATTATGCTTAAAGACGGCAGGGTCGGGTTGGGTATTGATCTTGAAACGGAGCGGCGCGATCTTCGATTCGTCATAGTTCCGATTCTTGAATACCCCTGAATAATTGAGCGTATCAAAACCAAATGAATTATAGCCGGCAGGATCGTTCTTGCTTATGTACTGATCCCAAATCTTTTCAGAATAAAAGGCAGGAAAGGAGAGGTAGATCAGTCGGTCCTTGAAGTAGGTGGTGCGTTCAAAACAATTAACATCATAGTACTTGAGATACACGGCATTTTTCCAAAAATTCGAACTGTTGTGAGGCAGTTCAAAATGACTATAGGAAACCTCCAGAACAACCGTTTTTAGTTTAGGAAGTCTTGGTACCAACGCCTTCAGTATCTTTAAATCGGTGTTGTGGTGTTGGTCTCCCGAAGCCAGATTGATTGTAAGCGGTTCGAGCTGAGCGGCGTTTACGGCATCCTTCATTTGAGAGGAACCCAAGACAAGTACTTCCAGCTGCGACGCTTTTTCCCGAAGTAATTCACTGTTCTTTTTATAGCCTGAAGGCAATCCCAATGTAAGATATTCCATGACTGCATACCCTATAAGTACGGGGACAAAGAAAATGAGCAGATATTTAACAAACGATCTTGGCATCAAAACTGAAAATAGATAAAGGCTTCCTTAGGTTCGGCATAACGTATCAATAGAACGATCGCCACATAATACATTGCCCACCGCAGTGGTTTCTTCAGTTTAAATTCCAACTGTTGTAAAGGAAAATCCTTTGTTCGGGTAAGCATTTCGGCAATCAATAAAAAAACCAAGTACAACAACTTAACTCCAATAAGACTTGTAATTCGAGTATCTTGAGTGAAGCTAAAAATGCGTTGCAGGATAAACCATGCTTCGGAAATGGAATCCGACCTGAAAAAAACGGACGAGATGGTGAACATCACAAACACATATCCCAATGAAAAAAGCCAAGGAGCAGCTTGTAGCCGCTTCCGAAGCGTTCCCCTATTCGGAAAGAAAGGAATTCGTTCCAGCGCCAAAATAACACCATTAAAGATTCCGAAAGCTATAAAGGTCCAATTGGCACCATGCCAAAGTCCCACTAGAAACATGGTAAGAAGCATACCTGTCGTTCGTAGCGAAATAGTCACACGTTTGGCCGATCGAACAAACGGGAGGTAGACATAGTCTGTAAACCATTGTGTAAGTGTGATGTGCCAGCGCTGCCAGAACTCGGTCATACTCTTGGCCAAATAGGGCAGATTGAAGTTCTTGCTAAGCGAGAACCCGAAGAGTTTTGCGGTACCAATAGCGATATCTGTATATCCTGAAAAATCACAATAGACCTGGAAACAGAACAGTACGGCTGCGAAAATCAGCATGAACCATCCATATTCATCGGGAGCACTAAACACCATGGTCACAGCCAATCCCAGTTTATCGGCTACTAGGATCTTTTTAAATAAGCCCCACAAGATTTGTCGCAGTCCTTCTTTGGTCACTTTAAGATCGAAGGTTCGGTTATTCTCAAATTGAGGGAGGAGGTGACTTGCGCGTTCAATGGGACCGGCGACCAATTGAGGGAAGAAGCTCACAAAACATAGAAAATTGAGTATGTTTTTTGTCGGTGCAATTCGTTTTCGGTACACATCTATGGTGTAGGTCATGGTCTGGAAAGTGTAAAAACTAAGTCCGATAGGAATTACTACATTCCAAAAACCGTAGCTCCCTTCAGAAATGGAGAACAGTTGAGTAAACCCTTCCGTAAAGAAATTGAAATATTTAAAAATAACCAGAACCCCCAGATTCCAAAGGAGACTACTCCATAAAATTAATTTTCTGTATGGTGCTTGCGTACTGCGTTGCAGCAATTGTCCTGCGAAGAAATCGATAAATGAACTTCCTAATAATAAGAAGAGAAACCGCCAGTCCCAGAGCCCGTAGAAAACATAACTACCAATAAGGAGTAACGTATTTTGTGCTTTCCTTCGGTGTGTTCCTATACTCCAATAGAGTGCGTAAACAATAACCAGAAAGAATCCAAAATCAAATGAATTGAATAGCACGGGGTTGGGAGTTTAACAGCTAAGATAAAAAAAGGCTGCCGTTTGGCAGCCTTTTCACTATTTTTTTACGGAGGTCTTATTGGCCTTCAATCAAAACGTTATCGATAGCAATATCCTCATCACCTGAATCCAGATAGATTGCGAATCGCACCGAAACAGTAGATGAGGCGGTAGGATTTGTAACACCATTATTCATAAAACCGGCTCTGTACTTAATAAAAGTATCTGTAATCTCAGTACCGTCGCCAATACCGTCCAAATCGGTATCAATTTGAGGTGCCGTATTAAAAGTTGTACCGTCATTCTCTATTGCGAAAACAGGGGTCCATGTGGTCCCATCGTACGAATATTCTATTTTTACATAGTCGTTTGCGGCATCCCAGTCCTCATTACTTCCGTCATCATCTTCTGCGAAGTATGTGGACACCTGAATCGAGGAATAGGCGGAAATCATAATATTTTCAAAAGTAACATACTGTAAGGGTGCTGCGCCGTCACCATCCAGATCTTGGGCTGCAAAGAAGGAGGATCCTTGAATGTTACTAAATGAAACACTGCCACCAATATTAGAACCATTGGTTCGTATAAAATAGTCGGTGCCATTATCGGTAAATTCCGGAACACTTGTAGTATACAATACGGTAGCATCCTCAAAATCTTCAAAAAGGAGTTCGGTATAACAGTCTACGAGCGGATCACTTTCAAACTGCCCCGTAAGGACGCCGTAACTGTTGGACTGCCAGCTCCAGGTACCCCATGCTCCGGAACAATCGTTGGCTCCGGGAGCTTCATTGTTAAAATTATGGGTGCCCGACCAGTACACCGGATTTCCATTGGCCAGATAGCCAACGGTTGTGGTGCTTCCGTCCCCGCTATTAATTTCGCAATTGGTAAAATTACCTGTAGCTACACAGTTATCTTGATACCCGATTCCATTGTATTGTGTTGTTCCCAAAAGTGATTGGGTGGTCACAGCACTTTCTCCGTCAGCAGTGGTGAACATCATGTTGAAGGTTTGTACCCTGCCGGCGTCAAGATTTGGGTGGCCATTACAATTGATGCAGTTATACGTTCCCGTTATAGGTGTCACCGGAGCTTGTCGGGTATGTTTAGCCACAAGTACCGAACTTTCCATATTCTTAAAAACAACATTGCTAACGGTAGGTTCACTGCCATCTGCTTCGACAGAGAACGTAAACCTAAGGTCGTTCGAGCTAAACTCCAGATTTTTAACAGTTGTGTTGGGTTCGACCCTTTCTGAAGCATAGGCTGTGTAAATTTCTCCGTTGTGAAGTTTAAAGATAGCCCTTGGATAATTTGAAGCTATTGTATTGGCGGAAAAACTGTCCTCATTAGGAAATAAAATATGTACGGTAGCCCTATACTCAGAATTCATGGTCGTGAAGACTCCTTTATAAGTTGGTATTTCGCGCTGTGTAATGTGCGTTGTGAGATCTGAAGCAGTCACATCTTCTACAGGATCTACATCACAGGAAAGTAAGAGAGATAGGACGCTAATGGATAGTAATAATTTTCTCATTATGTTTTTTTTAAGACGCAAAAATAGGCCGGTCCTTGAATTGTATGTTTAATTCTAGGTTACCAAAGGATTAAATATTGGGGTGATGTTAGTCTAAAACGACTCTATATTCACTAAACAACTGTAACAAAGTAGTTTCGGTCAATGAAAGATGTGGGTCAGTGTTTGAGGATTCGTCTAAGATACGAAAATACTTTTTAATAGCACCGGATTCGTAGGATTCCGGAAGCATGGGATGCACATAATATTTCTTGCATACGGTTCTTGTATTCCCTAGACCTTCGGCAGCAGCGTCGTAGGCCTTCAAGATAACACTTTTACGCTCTTTGGCAGTTTCAGAAAGACCCTCATTATGTAAGGTTTCAAAGAATATCTTACTTGCGGACCATGTTCTAAAATCTTTCGCCGAAAAGAAATCACCACTCAGTTCTCTAATGTAATCATTTACCATTCCGCTGTCGATACTGTGGTGTTTGCCATCTTCGTCATAGTATTGAAAAAGCTCCCAACCCGGAATATCTTGGCATTGCATGATTAGTTTGCGAAGTTTTTTATTTCGTACTGTCACAGAGTGCTTTTTCCCTTTTTTTCCTGTAAAATTGAATTTGAATTGATTTCTATCGATGTTGAGGTGCTTTGTACGAAGGGTGGATAGTCCATACGTCTTGTTGCGTTGGGCGTAATAATCGTTCCCTATGCGTATGTGTGTTTCTTCCATCAATCGCAAGACCAAGGCAAGACATTTACGTTTGCTCATTTTAGGAAGTTTCAGGTCACGGCTTACTTGGGCTCTAACGGCAGGTAGTATGTTTCCGAAGGCCGCCATCTTGAAAAATTTGGTCTTGTTGCGAAGCTGCGACCAATGCGGATGGTATCGATATTGCTTTCGATTCTTTTCATCTCTGCCAACCACTTGCAGATGTCCGTTTTGCAAATGCGTGATGCGCACGTCCTCCCAAGCCGGAGGGATGACCAATTCTTTAAATCGCTGCAAGGACTTTTTGTCCGATACTTTATCACCCTTAAAGGTATAGTAGAATCCCCGGCCATGACGATGCCGTTGAATGGTGAGTTTGTTCTCGGTGATATAGATCAAATTGGCAACTTGTGCTGCTTCTTTAGGATCCTTCAAAATCTTCTTAACCTGGGGTGCTTTAATGACCATAGGCTAAAAATACATTTCCTTCTTCCTAAATTTTCTTAAGGAAATAACAAATCTTTCAGAAAGTATTAGTCGAAGTAGCTAAAAGTCTCGTCCTTTTTAATCCGCTGTAAAGATTCATATATAAGTTTTATCACATTCTCTACATCTTCTTGATGTACCATTTCGACGGTCGTGTGCATATATCGCAATGGTAGTGATATCAAGGCACTCGCAACACCGGTGTGGCTATATGCAAAAGCATCGGTATCGGTGCCTGTGGCACGTGACAACGCTGCACGCTGAAAGGGTATCTTTTTCTTTTCGGCGGTATCGACAATAAGATCACGCAGTTTTTGCTGTACTGCAGGAGCATAGGCAATCACAGGGCCGGCTCCAATTTCGGCATGGCCTTGCTTCTTCTTTTCGATCATGGGAGTCGTTGTATCGTGTGTCACGTCGGTGACAATGGCCACATTGGGCTGAATACGTTCTGCGATCATTTGAGCACCGCGTAGTCCTATTTCTTCTTGAACTGAATTAGTAATATAAAGACCAAAAGGTAACTTTTTCTTGTTTTCGTGCAAAAGGCGAGCCACTTCGGCTATCATAAAGCCTCCCATACGGTTGTCCAAAGCGCGGCATACAAACTTGTTGTTGTTCAGGATATGGAAGGTATCGGGGTAGGTGATGACGCACCCCACATGAATACCCATGCTTTCCACTTCTTCTTTATCTTTGGCACCAACATCAATAAATATGTTCTCAGGTTTCGGAGCTTCTTCTTTGGCTTTGTTCCGCGTATGGATAGCAGGCCAACCAAAGACACCTTTCTTAATGCCCTCTTTGGTGTGAATATTGACAATCTTAGAAGGAGCAATTTGATGATCGCTTCCGCCGTTGCGAATTACGTATAGCAATCCGTTATCACTTATATAGTTCACATACCAAGAGATCTCGTCGGCATGCCCTTCGATCACGACCTTATAGGTGGCCTTCGGATTGATCACGGCCACCGCAGTTCCGTAGGTATCGGTAATGAATTCATCCACATACGGCTTCAAATAATCCATCCACAGTTTTTGTCCGTCCCATTCATACCCCGTAGGGGACGCATTGTTAAGATATTTCTCCAAAAATGTGAACGATTTTTTTGTTAAGATTGACTTCGCCATGGAATAAATTTAAAGTGAGCCTCAAAATTAAGAATTAAAACTAAAGTATGGGATGCAATTTGTTTAATTTTGGAACGATTTTAGTATAAGAGACGCTAAAGACATTTATGAAACTATTGCCCTATATTTTTGGTATCTGTTTTTTGATTGGCACCCTGTCGCATGCCCAAACCGAAGAGCGATATGCCGAACAGAAGTACGATACCAGTGAAACATTTTATTATATTATTGAAGGGGATACCATTCCTCGCGAATTCATCGATCTCGAAGAAGTGATCCTGCTTCGCAAATTGGAGTTCGACTCGAAGGAAGATCGAAGACGCTATCTCATCTTGCGGCGGAAGACACGTAAGGTATATCCCTTTGCAAAAATGGCAGCAGAACGGCTTACGACCATGACCGAACGCCTAAAGACCCTGGATCGAAAACGCGATCGTAAAGTATATACGAAACGTATCCAAAAATATATAGAAGAAGAATTTTCAGAAGAATTAAAAAAGTTAACCCGAACCGAAGGACAGATCCTGGTGAAACTAATTCACCGGCAAACAGGGCGAACCGCCTTCGATCTGGTAAAGGAACTACGTACGGGCTGGCGAGCATTTTGGTATAACACAACCGCCAATATGTTCGATATCTCTATTAAGGAAGAATACCAACCGTTCTCTAACAAAGAAGACTATCTTATAGAGGATATTTTGGAACGTTCTTTTCAAGCAGAGATTTTGGAACGCCAAAAACCTGCATATCCTATTGATTATTTAGAACTCACGCAACACTGGAATAAGCGCACTGTTAATAACTAGTTCAGGTTCAGTCTTGTGAGTTGTCTTTGTTTTATGTATCTTGGCAGTTCGCTCTTTTTTTTGGGTGTTCCGCTTCCTGCCTTGGGCAGTTTTGCGGCGGGCTTTCTGCTGTATCTCTCCCGCGCCTTTGCGCTGGAGAGGATGTCGCTTCAATCCCTAACACATTTTTTTTTGGCGATAAATAGGTAGTATTCAAGCGCTTATTTTTCGTTCAAAAAAAAGATTGAAAAAAAGGTGAATTTGATTTGGTAGAATGGAAAAGGTGGTTGTATATTTGCACCCGCTAAAACAATGAGTGACTATAGAGACACGATTTGTTTTGTTTTGAAAAGAGATTAAAAGTTCATTGGAATATTGAAATT
>NZ_CAXAXI010000044.1:0-12874 GCF_963972995.1 uncultured Altibacter sp. | reverse complement strand
AGTAGAGATCGCTAGTGAGCAAGCAAGCGTTGTAAAACGACTCATTAAAGAGTAAACACTCACATGAATAAATAGGAAAAGCCCCTTCTCTTTCGAGAAGGGGCTTTTTGTTTTGAACTTAATTTATAAGGTCAAACTCCTTTTTCTTGATTTCCTTTTACGGTTTTCGAACGCAAATTGAATTTCTTACGTTTCGGGCGGAGTTTACCAAAAGTTCCAAGGATGATCTTTCCGCGTTTGGTTTTTTTATCTCCCTTTCCCATTACTTTTTATTTTGTTGTTTTTTAATAGTCTTTTCGTTGATATCAAATTTATTTGTTTTTTGATTGGTATTCCCTGTGGGATTGGTGGGATTCTTCTGTTCGGTTTTTCTTTCAAATTTCTTAGCCATAATGGTATCGTTTTAAAATTCAAACAGTAAAATAAACTATCTAAATCACAAAAAATATTAAGGACTTACTAAAATGAGGTTAAATGTTTTTAATGGATGTAATAAAATCCGGGATGGCCTCAATGCCTCGTTCTTTAAGCAGTGAAATAAACGCACTGCCAATTATAGCTCCCGAGCTATATGTTGTCGCTACAGAAAATGTTTTGGCACTGTTGATGCCGAACCCTACTATTTGTGGATTTTTAAGGTTCATCTGTTCGATACGCTTGAAGTAGTTTGAATGTGTTTCCCCAAAGTCCTGTGTACCTCCCGTAGTAGCAGCACTACTAACCATATAGATAAAGCCGCGAGAAGCCGCATCGATCTCCCGAATACGAGCCTCCGTGGTTTGCGGTGTGATGAGGAAGATATTAAGAAGACCATAGCGATCGAAGATCTCTTTATAGTGATTGGTATACTCGGCCAACGGCAAATCGGGAAGGATGACACCATCGATACCGATTTCGGAGCATTTTTTACAAAATGCTTCAACCCCATACTGAAGTACCGGGTTGAAATAGCCCATAAGTATCAAAGGAATGGAGATTTTTTTACGTATGCCTTCAAGTTGCTCGAACAAAAGGGTAGTGGTCATTCCATTTCGCAGAGCTTGTGTCGAACTGGCCTGTATCGTGGGACCGTCTGCCAATGGGTCGCTGAACGGCAATCCTATTTCTACCATATCGACACCACTATCTTCCAAGGCTTCCAAAAGGGGTGCCGTATCCTGTAATGACGGAAATCCCGCTGTAAAATATATGGATAAGATCTTTTTATCTTGCTGTAATCGTTGTTCTATTCTATTCATTTGTTCTATCAATGCGTTAGGGACCTGCCCCTCGGCAGGCTTGTAGAGGCGGCATCCCCCCAACCAGCTTGGGGGATATAGCCGAAAGCCCGCCCCGCCGTTCTTTTTTGAAAAGATATGGCGGGGAACGCCCTACTTTAAATTAAAATAATCAATATACGTAGCGAGGTCTTTATCTCCTCGTCCGCTTAAGTTCACCACGACAATGTCTTCTTTTTTAAAGGGTCGCTGCTTAAAGATAGCCAAGGCATGACTTGTTTCTATCGCGGGAATGATTCCTTCCAGTTCGCTAAGTTCCCTACCCGCAAGCATGGCGTCATCATCTGTAATCGAAATAAATTCTCCACGGCCACTCGCAAACAACTGAGCGTGCATGGGCCCCACACCCGGATAATCCAATCCCGCCGATATAGAATACGGTTCGGTGATTTGCCCGTCAGTAGTTTGCATCAGCAATGTTTTACTCCCATGTATAATCCCGACCTTTCCCAATACCGAAGTGGCTGCACTTTCTCCGGTATCGATCCCTTTGCCGGCTGCTTCGACAGCGATGAGACCCACCTGTGAGGTATCGAGGTATTCATAAAAAGCGCCGGCTGCGTTGCTGCCACCACCCACACATGCCACTACATAATTGGGATGTTCTTTTCCTTCCTTTTCCAGAAGTTGTTGCTTGATCTCTTGCGAAATCACACTTTGGAACCGGGCAACCATGTCCGGATACGGGTGCGGACCTACCACACTTCCGATGATATAATGTGTGTCAACAGGATTATTGATCCAATCCCGGATCGCTTCGTTGGTCGCATCTTTTAGGGTCTTGCTCCCACTGGTAGCCGGAATTACAGTAGCTCCCAGCATTTTCATACGCGCTACGTTAGGTGCCTGGCGCTGAATATCGATTGCTCCCATATAAACGATACATTCCATACCCATCAATGCACATACCGTAGCAGTAGCTACACCGTGCTGTCCGGCACCTGTTTCGGCAATGATGCGTGTTTTCTTAAGACGTCTAGCCAGTAAGATCTGGCCAATGGTGTTATTGATCTTATGAGCTCCTGTATGGCACAGGTCTTCGCGTTTTAAATAGATCTTTGTGTTATATCTTTCTGAAAGGCGGTTGGCAAAATAGAGTGGGGTAGGGCGTCCTACATATTCTTTTAATAGTTGTCTAAATTCTTCCTGAAACGAGGGTTCTTCCAGTATTTCTTTATACTTGATACGAAGTTCTTCTACGTTGGGATACAGCATTTCGGGAATGTAGGCACCTCCAAAATCGCCGTAGTAGCCTGTATTATTAATATGATAACTCATCGATAAATTTTTTTAAAGTAGCTATGTTTTTTCTCCCCGGTGCATGCTCGAACCGACTGTTCACATCAACGGCGTATAAGGGTAGTTTGGAACTGTTTATTTCACGTATCAGTTTCAAGTGCTCTTGGCCAATACCTCCACTCAGAATAAAGGGTTTTTCTGAAGGATATGTTTTTAAAAGGCTCCAGTCGAACGTTTCACCATTTCCGCCTCTAGAATCGCCTTTAGTGTCGAAAAGATACTTATCTGCAACCTTCTCGTACGGAAGAATATCCTCCCAATGAATCGTATTCTTAATCGCAAAGACCTTCCATAGTTCTATTTTTTGTTCGTAATGCTGAAGAATCTCGTTACGCAATGCCTTGCAAAACTCGGGAGTTTCATCTCCATGTAATTGTATCACGGCAAGACCATACCGCATTGTAATATCTTTAATGGTAGTTACAGTAGCATTTACAAAAACCCCTACGCGCCCAATGTGTTGGGGTATTTCCGGGAGTTCCCCCTCCCAATATCTTGGACTTTTCCCGTAAAAGATAAAGCCTACATAATCCGGGGCAAGAGATACCACTTGGTCGCAGTTGGATTTCATACCACATACTTTGATGCCAATTTTTTTCATAACAGCGCTCTCATGAATTGTTGTACTTCATTTGCCGGATCTTCGGATTTCATGAATTGTTCCCCAATTAGAAAACCCTGAAATCCGTATGAACGTAAATCTTTGATGTGTTGTGACGTGCGAATACCACTTTCAGAAACCTTTACAAAAGTTGACGGAATTTCTATTGATAATGCCGTACTTGTAGTGGGATCTACTTCGAACGTCTTTAGATTTCGGTTATTGACACCCACCATATCAATGGTAGCGTGAAGCGATCTCTTTAATTCTTCGACGCTATGAACCTCTACTAATACATCCAATAATAGCGCTTTTGCCAATGTAGAAAGAGCCATGATCTCTTGTTCCGAAAGACAGGCCGCAATTAGTAGGATCGCATCTGCGCCATAGGCTTTTGCTTCGTAGATCTGGTAAGGATCTACGATGAACTCCTTCCGAAGCAATGGAAGGTCGACTGTGGATCGTGCCAAGAGCAGGTCGTCCAAGGATCCGCCAAAGAACGGGGTGTCGGTTAGCACCGAAATGCCGCTCACACCGGCTTGTTCATATACTAATGCAATTGTGTGAACCTTTGCAGCATTATTGATCACGGATTTACTGGGCGAACGGCGTTTAAATTCAGCAATGATCCCTGTTTTCGAGGTACGAAGGGCTTGAGCAAGCGAACGGGGCATTCGTGAAAATAATAGCGAACGTTCCAGCAATGTAACAGGAAACACGTCCTTTTTAGCAGCCACTTCCTTGCGTTTTTGTGCGACGATGGTATCCAGAATGTTCATAAGCCTTTTGTTAGATGTTGTAATTGTTGCAAGCACTGAAGCGCTTTGCCACTATCTAAGGCATACGTTGCCTTTTCAAACCCTTCGGTTAGAGAGCATTGTTCCATTTCGGCAATGGCCAGTGCCGCATTTGCACATACCACAGTATGTTGAGCTACTGTGCCTTTACCTTCCAATATATCCATGAACAATTGAGCTGATTCTTTTACCGAACTGCCACCGTATATCTCATGGGCTGCCAAAGTCGTTACATTAAAGTCTGAAGCATGGAGGATCGTCTCTGTATTTCTAGTAATCACCTTGGCAGGTCCGGTAAGTGAGATTTCGTCGTAACCGTCCATGGCATGTACAATGGTATAGTTTGTATTGCTCTTTTGATAAATGTAACCATACAAACGCGCAAGTTCAAGATCGTATACACCCACAAGTTGATTTTTCGGTCGGGCAGGATTTACCATGGGTCCCAACATGTTGAAGAAGGTCTTTACGGCCAATTCCCTTCGAATAGGAGCAACGTGTTTCATGGCGGGATGAAAGAGTGGGGCGTGTAGTATGCAAATGCCGGCTTGCTCCAAGCACCTTTTTAAATGGCCTTCATCATTGCTAAAAGTAACACCCAATGCTTCCATAACGTTACTGCTTCCGCTTATGGAAGAAACTCCGTAATTGCCGTGTTTGGTGACTAACACGCCCGCTCCGGCTGTAACAAAAGAAGCAAGTGTTGAAATATTGAAGGTGTTCTTTCCGTCGCCGCCGGTGCCACAAAGGTCTATCGTATTATATTCATCGAGTGCGATCTCTATACACAGATCTAGTAAAGCCTCCCTGAATCCGATAAGTTCGTCTAAGGTAACACTACGCATCATATACACCGTGAGAAATGCAGCGATCTGACTTTGATTGAATTTACCTTCTGAAATGGCCACCAAAACATCACGAGCCTCTTCTTTAGCCAGCTGTTCATGATGTATAAGTCGGTTTAAAAGTTCCTTCATATTAATTGTCTATCCAATTTTTAATCATCTGTTTGCCTTTTGGGGTAAGCACACTTTCGGGATGAAACTGAACACCCCGTACGTCGTATACTTTGTGTCTTAGAGACATGATCTGGCCGTTGGGATCTTCCGAAGTGATCTCTAAAACCGTTGGGAAATCATTTTTGGAAACTACCCAAGAGTGATACCTGCCTATTTCCAGTTCATTACCCAATCCCTTGAATAGCGGTTCATCTGTTACCAAGATCTTAGCTTTGGTGGCTACTCCGTGAAAGACGGTTGCCAGATTCTCTAAGGTGCCGCCAAAGACTTCCCCGATTGCCTGCTGCCCTAAACACACCCCCAAGATGCTTTTGGTAGTGGCAAATTGTACGATTAGTGCTTTTAAAAGTCCTGCTTCATCTGGGATACCGGGTCCTGGGGATAGGAGAATCTTATCGTAAGGCTTGACCTCTTCTAATTGGAATTGGTCGTTACGTTTTACGGTGACCTCACAATCCAGTTCTTCCAGATAATGCACGAGATTATATACAAAACTATCGTAGTTATCAATGACTAATACTTTCATTCTATAAGGTTTCAGCGAGTTCCATAGCTTTTGTAAGCGCCCCCAGTTTGTTATATACTTCTTGTAATTCATTTTCTTCATCACTTTGGGCGACCACACCGGCTCCGGCCTGGTAATGCAAGTGATGATCCTTGCTCAAAAAGGATCGAATGATGATGGCATGGTTGTAATTACCGGTAAAGTCCATAAAACCTATGGCGCCTCCATAAAATTCCCGACCGGTCTTTTCATACTTCTCTAAAAGACGCATGGCGTTATGTTTTGGTGCGCCGCTTAGGGTACCTGCGGGAAACGTATCGGCTACGATCTGCATGGTAGGTGTCGCGGCATTCTTTTTAGCACTTACTTTGCTAACCAAATGTATCACATGAGAAAAAAATTGTACCTCTCTATAGGTTTCCACGGTTACGTTCGTCCCATGCCGACTAAGATCATTACGCGCCAAATCAACTAGCATCACATGCTCGCTGTTCTCTTTCGTATCGGCTGAAAGTTGTTTTGCAAGTTCGGCATCCTGCTCATCGTTTCCGGTGCGTTTAAAAGTTCCGGCAATGGGGTGGATCTCGGCCCGTCCGTTCTTTACGACTAACTGAGCTTCGGGAGAACTACCAAAGATCTTGAATTTTCCGTAATCAAAGTAGAATAGGTAGGGACTTGGATTCACACTTCGCAAGGCTCTGTACACATTGAATTCATCGCCGCTAAATTTTTGGGTAAACCGTTTGCTTGGAACAATCTGGAAGACATCCCCGCGATGGCAATGTTGTTTGCAGGTACGAACGAGTGCTTTAAATTCGGCGTCCTTCAAATTAGTAGCCAGATCTCCTTCACGTTGAAAAGGATATTCAGAAAAATTCTTTGATTGCAGTAATTGCTCTATCTCAGTTATATTATTTTCATCTTGATAACAATGGGCAAAAATATAGGCCTCATTATTGAAATGGTTAATGGCAATTACATTCTTATAAATGGCGTAATACAGGTCCGGAATGCCCAATGCGTTCTCTTTTTTTGACACTGAAACCGATTCAAAATACCGAACAGCATCGTAGGCCGTATAGCCAAAGAGTCCGTTATAAATGAATTTATGCGACGATTCTTCTGACGCAAAAGAGCTTGCAAATTGTTCCAGCATTGTAGGAATGTGTGTACTAGATGTAATGGGTGTCTCCAAGATCTTTCCATCGGGAAATTCTTGGTGTATCCTTTCATTTGCGATCCTGAAGGAAGCAATCGGATTACAGCAAATATAGCTGAAGCTGTTATCATTGGCATGATAGTCACTGCTCTCCAGTAACAGGCTGTTTGGAAATTTATCCCGCAGACGTAAATAAACCGAAACCGGTGTTAAGGTGTCCGCCAGACGTTTTTTAGAAAAAGTTGTAAATGTATACTTCATAACATAAAAAAAGGCTTGTCGTGATTGACAAGCCTTTGTATCGAATTACATACAGTAGTGCTTAACTCACGACGAATGACGTAAGATATCCCACCACCAAATATGTACTGTGTTTGTGATCATAATTTCGATTTCAAATATAGAAATGAATTTTTGAAACACAAGCCTTTCTTGCTTAAAATTTTAACAAGACGTCCAATTCGAAGTTATCGGATATCGTGTTATCCCCCAAACTGTCGAATAAACTTCCGCTACCATAACGAACACCGTATTGCGTGCGGTCAATTTTCAAGCTGGTTCGAGCAGCGGTCTCGCCCATGATCAATTCAAATGTAATTGGGTTGGTTGTGCCTTTAATAGTCAGATCTGCAGAAACTGTATGCACATTGCCCTTCTTGGTTGCACTATTTATTACCAACGAAGCTGTGGGATAGGATGCGACGCCAAAGAAGTCATCACTTTTTAAGTGTCCTTCCAACTTCGCTCGGTTCTCACCGCTTAAGTCGGTGTTCTTTAGCGAGGTCATATCTACGACAAACATGCCGCCTACTAGATCATCACCATCTACTTCCAAGTAACCTTCCTTCAAATTAATGGTTCCTGTATGGGAACCCAGAATTTTTTTTCCTTTCCATTCGATGGAGCTTTCTTTAATATCGATTCTCTTTTTCATAGGTGTTGTTGTAAAAGCAACTGCGGTAGTTGCCACGGTTAAAATAAAAACTGATTTCATGATTGTTTTCATAGCTGTAAAATTTAAAATATTTGTTTCATAATGTGTAAATGTTCCTAGGGTCTAATTGTCGTCCTTACGCAGCTTGTCCAATAGATTGTTGAGGGTTTCCACTTCACCTTCGGACAGGTTTTGTAATACGTTCTTGTTGTTATTCTCTGTGAGAGGATCGAGTTCTTCGAGAACTTCTTTTCCGCTATCCGTGATGAATATTTCTACTTTTCTACGGTTATTCTTGCATATTTGACGTCGTACCCAGCCCTTAGTTATAAGTTTGTCCACTAGGCGCGTGGTATTACTGTTTCGATCCACCATTCGCTCCTGTATGGTCGATAGGTTTGCCGGATTTCCCTTCTGACCTCTAAGGATTCTTAAAACATTATATTGCTGAACGGACAGATCGTAAGGCTTTAATACGGCTAGAATGGCTTCTTCCACAACCCTGCTGGTAAAGGCGATGTTGATCACCGTTTTCGTTGGGAGCGACATGGCTCTGGATTGTATAACGTCCTCTATTTTCATATTTGTTACTACAATATTTGTATATACAAATTTAATATAAGTTTTTGAATAGTAAATAATTTTAACGAAATTTTATTCCGGCAAAGAAAAAGCGGTGCTTTAACACAAAACGAAGTGTTAAAAATAATGGAGTTTGATTGTATTTTAGATATTTTTAGGACGTGAAAAAAATGCTATCTATATTCTTGTTAATGCTATGTATTGCCTGCGGAAACAATACAAAAGAAGAGACTTCCGTAACAGCTTCCGAGGAAAAGAAAGAAGAGACAGCTGCAGCTCCTACTGAAGCCGGGCTCATTCCTATCGTAGACTACGATGGACTTAAGCCTTACTTGACAAAAAATAATGATTCGACATATGTAGTCAACTTTTGGGCGACTTGGTGCAAACCTTGCATTAAAGAAATGCCTTATTTTGAAAGGATTCAGGCAGAATATGCCAAGGAAAAGGTGCAAGTTGTTTTTGTAAGTTTGGACTTTCCCGATAAAATAAACACCCAAGTCATTCCGTTTATCGAGAAGAATAATATTGCGTCCAAAGTGATACTGCTGGATGACAATGATGCGAACTCGTGGATACCCAAGGTCTCAAAGGAGTGGAGCGGGGCGATTCCCGCAACCATTCTTTATAATGCTAAGGAGCGTATATTTTATGAACGTTCTTTTACTTATGAAGAATTAAAAAAAGAAGTAACATCAATTTTATAAAAATAACAATGAAAAAAGGATCTTTAAGTATTGTGCTGTTCCTCGCTTTAGTGAGTGTAGCGGTATTGAGTAGTTTTAAAAGTATACAGCCTGCAGCAGCCGATGGTTATACTATTGGCGACGCGGCCACAGACTTTAAATTAAAGAATGTTGACGGAAAAATGGTCTCTCTGTCTGATTATAAGGAGGCGAAAGGTTTTATCGTGATTTTTACATGTAACACATGTCCTTATGCTGTTGCGAGTGAGGATAGAATCAACGCGTTGGATACGAAGTATAAACCAAAGGGATTTCCCGTGATCGCTATCAATCCCAATAACCCGGAAGTACAACCTGACGATACGTTCGTGAAGATGCAAGCAAAGGCCAAGGAAAAAGCATTTACATTTCCATATTTGTATGATGAAAGTCAGTCCATCTATGCTAAGTACGGCGCTACAAAAACACCCCATGTGTATTTGCTTCAGAAAGAAAAAGGGAAATACATTGTAAAATATATTGGCGCGATAGACGATAACGTAAGGGATGCCAGCGCGGTCAAGGTACCTTTCCTTGCCAATGCTATTGATGAATTACTTGCCGGTAAAGAAGTTTCGGTCAAGGAGACCAAAGCCATTGGTTGTTCTGTGAAACAATAAACACGGATTTATAAATAATAACGACTGACTTTTTTTCTGAAAAGTCAGTTTTTTTATGAGCAATGGGCTCGAATTAGTATTTTTACAAAAAAAATAGGCACGTATGGATTTATCGCAATCCCAATGGAAAGCAAAACTGGAAGCTGATGATAATGCTGTTATCATGGATGTACGAACACCTCAAGAAGTTGAAGAAGGTTATATTCCAACAGCAATTCATCTAGACATCATGAACGCCGGTAGTTTTATGGAAAAGACCAAGAGTTTAGACCCATCAAAGAATTATTATGTGTATTGCAGGTCCGGCGGCCGAAGCGGTCAAGCCTGCGCTATCCTAAATTCTTTGGGATTTAAGAATACCTATAATCTGTTGGGTGGTTTTTCTGAATGGGAAGGTGAGACCACTGTATAAAGCACACATATGAAATCTTTCGCCATCTTATTTTGTGCTCTCTTGGTTTTCCAGAGTTGTAAGGATAAAAAAGAAACTACCTTTGGGCTGGAGAGCGGAACTTTCATTACAGAACAAACGACCATTCAAGTAGTGTCGCCAAACTCCTTTCAAGAACAACTATTGGAAGCAAAAAAGCCACAACTGGTTGATGTGCGTACCCCGGAAGAATTTGAAGATGTTCATTTGGTTGGAGCTGTGAATATAAGTGTCACGAACGATACTTTTCTTGTCAACGCTGCTACGCTGGACAAGGAAACTCCTGTGTATCTCTACTGTCGCAGTGGTGGTCGCAGTGCACGAGCCGCTCAACAATTTAAGGAATTGGGTTTTACAAAGATTTACGATCTCGAAGGGGGTATTACGGCATGGCAGGCTGCCGGATTGCCTACAGAATAAACAACCCTCTTAATTTTTTAACACATTGATTTGCTTATAGTTAAATTAATGTGAAACAATATTTTCTTAACATCCGTACAGGCAAATACTACGTAAATTAGTGTAACCTTAAACGGATTGTTATGAAAACACAAGACCAAATCTTACACGACGAAATGCGCAAACTTATCAAAAGAAGTTGCGCTATTCCTCCCAATTTAAGTAATGATTTTTACACGTTTCAGAAAACACTTTTGAAATTTTTCTTTAATGCAGCCGATGTAACCATCGACTACGATAGTGAAACAATTTCACTTTGGACCTCAAGCAGTACACAGCCTATTACTGAAAAGTTATACGATATGAACGATGCCGTTGCCATCAAAATTTCCTATACCAATTTGGAAGAAACTCTTAAAGGATGCTTGGAAAACGGTCAGCGTCAAAGTCGTTTTTACCAAACACTCTTATTCCATTACAATCATGTAAGTGACACTATTCCAAACCCCGCCATTAGTGCCTAATTTTAAAAGATATGCCTCAATTAATTTTATATAGTTTCCGAATTGTAATGCTCGCAGTCGCACTGTCGGCGCTGGGAATTCATTATTTGCTCCACCCTTTACCACAACCTTTGGTGGTGTTGCTCTACGGAATTGTTTTTGTGCTCGTAGCACGCTCCTTGTTTCAATCTCAAATAAAGAAAGTAGCAGAATAGTATCTTCGTTAATTTAATGAAGTGAGTAGTTTCTTCTCCTCAAGGGTTCGAAATATTTTCAAATCTAAAAAGTGCCTCTAGAGCACTTTTTTTTGTTTCACATTTTTTTCTTAACACTCATAGTAGAAAAAATGGTAGTTCAGCGGAGGTTTTGATCTCTAAATCGAACTTCTTCTGCAATTTCTTTAACACACTACAAATTTTACTACATTTAGTTGTTTGATTGAAAGCCTATTGCATCATTCAACCTTAGAATCCACTTGAACAATTAAAACCCCGCATAATGAAAAGAATCGTACTCCTTTTTTTTATAAGTCTGCTGGTTGCCGAAGCATATTCACAGATTAGTTATGTCGGAAAGCAATACGAGAATGGAAACATTCATTATACCGGTGCTTTTATGGGAACGGAAGAAACCGGATTATGGAAATTCTACTATGAGAATGGTGAGTTAGAATCGATAGGGTACTACGCCAATGGAAAAAAAACAGGTGAGTGGAAGAACTATCATAAGAACGGACGCTTAGAGTCTATTGGCAACTTCAGCAATGGAAGAAAAGCAGGAGATTGGAAGTACTTTGATGTCTACGGAGAACCCGTAGCGGAAGCTGTTGCGACAGCACAAAACGACAAAAAGATCATTGTTCCGTATGCGCCTCAAAGTGAGGAAAATGTGATTCAAAACACAGGAGCAAACAGTGTACAAATCATTCAAGCGAGTATGAGCGGTCCGGCTGGGAATACTTCAGTACAGGCGAACTACGACAAAGAAGAATTTATGTTGGCGCAAGGATTTGAGCCGGTCGTGAGCTCCTCTAAAACCCCTGATTCCCAGAACACGAACGAACTTCTAACCCAATTAGAAGAAAAACAAAAAGCCCTAGAAAGTGAAGCAGCCTATGCGCAATACCTTCGGAAGGAATTAGAGGACCGTTTATACCGTGTCAAAAAGCTAGAGGCCATTATCTCTATGAACAACGAAGCAGCCAATAAGGTTGCGGCCTTACGTGACGATGCACTCAAAGAAAATGAGGTGAAAGAAGAAGCATTGAAGGCTGCGGCCAAGAAAGAAGCAGAACTCAAAGAAGTCGCCAGACTAGAAGCGGAAAAGAAAGAAGCTGCAATGCGCGAGGCCAAACTTATTGAGAACACATTAAAAGAAGCAGAAAAACGAGAAGCTGCTCTAAAAGAAGCGGCACGAAAGGAAGCCGAACTGAAAGAAGCTGCTTTACGTGAAGCCGCATTGAAAGAAGCTGCATTGAAAGAAGCCGCTGCCAAAGAAGCCGCATTGAAAGAAGCGGCTCAAAAAGAGGCGATGCTAAAAGAACAGGCCATAAAGGAAGCCGCTTTAAAAGAAGCGGCGCTTCAAGAAGCTGCAAAAAAAGAGAGTGAATTAAAGGAAGCGGCACGAAGAGAAGCCGAATTACGGCAAAAAGCCTTGGAAGAAGCTGCACTTAAAGAGGCTGCTTTAAAAGAGATCGCTCGTATCGAAGCCGAACAAAAGGAATTGGCACTGAAGGAAGCTGCACAAAAGGCAGCAGCCTTAGAGGAAGCCGCCAAGAAGGAGGCAGCACTTAAAGAGGAAGCACGTATCGAAGCCGAACAAAAGGAATTGGCACTGAAGGAAGCTGCACAAAAAGCAGTAGCCCTAGAGGAAGCTGCCAAGAAGGAGGCCGCACTTAAAGAGGCAGCACGTATCGAAGCCGAACAAAAGGAATTGGCACTGAAGGAAGCTGCACAAAAGGCAGCAGCCCTAGAGGAAGCTGCCAAGAAGGAAGCAGCACTTAAAGAGGCAGCACGTATCGAAGC
>NZ_CAXAXI010000043.1:0-15709 GCF_963972995.1 uncultured Altibacter sp. | reverse complement strand
AAAGCCTAAAAATGGTTGCGCTGCAAATTATCCTTTTTTAGTTTTTGCCACCACGAGCTTTGCTATTAATTCTTCTTGGAACGTATCATGGCAAGGTATTTTTGTAACGCCAAAAGCCTAAAAATGGTTGCGCTGCAAATTATCCTTTTTTAGTTTTTGCCACCACGGGCGGTGCTATTTATTCTTCTTGGATCGTATCATGGCTTCGAGCATGTCCCACATTTCGGGGGGGACTTCTTCCAGCAGATTCATTTGTCCGGCGCCTTTTAACCATTCACCCCCATCGATCGTGACAACTTCTCCGTTGAGATAGGCCGAAAAGTCGGAGACGAGATAGGCCGCCAAATTTGCCAATTCCTGGTGGTCACCCACACGTTTCAAGGGCACCTTTTTTGCCAGATCGAACTTCTCTTTCAGATCTCCCGGTAACAGTCGGTCCCAGGCGCCTTTGGTAGGGAAGGGGCCCGGTGCGATGGCATTGAATCGCATGCCGTATTTGGCCCATTCTACAGCCAGCGAACGTGTAAGGGCCAGTACACCGGCCTTTGCGGTGGCACTGGGCACTACATACGCAGAACCGGTCCAGGCGTAGGTAGTCACAATATTGAGTACTACTTTATTAGTTTCTTCTTTTTCGATCCAATGTTTCCCAAACGCAAGGGTACAGTTCTTAGTTCCTTTCAATACGATGTCAATGATGGTATCAAAGGCGTTGGCCGATAAGCGCTCGGTGGGGGAAATGAAATTCCCTGCAGCGTTGTTGAGCAGTACATCCACTTTCCCGAATGCTGCTACCGAAGCGTTCACCATGGCTTCGACTTCTTCATAATTACGGACGTCGCACTGTACCGGAAGCACTTTTCCGCCGGTCTGGACTTCGAGTTCCGATTTCACCGTCTCTAGCTTTTCGATATTCCGCGAAGTGATCACAACATTGGCACCCAATTCAAGAAAGTAGGTGGTCATCGATTTTCCCAATCCGCTGCCACCTCCGGTAACCACTATAGTTTTTCCTTTTAAGGCATCGTCACGTAACATTTTTTTGGAGTAATTCATTTGCTGTCGTTTAAGTGTGTTGTAAAAATAAGGTATTCTGCCACAACTATTATGCGCGCACAGCTCTTATTTCTGAAAATCGTTTCCGGTAGGCTATACAATACTCAAACCTGTCGTCATTGGCGAGTTTTGGGTGCTCAAAATTACCTACATACGTCATTCCTATCTTTTGCATGACTTTTTCTGAAGCGCTATTGCCCTGTGCGGCAAAAGCGTATACTTCATTTAACTGAAACGCCGTATGGGCTGCCTCAAGACATACCAGCGCTGCTTCCGAAGCGAACCCTTTTCCCCAAGCCGATCGTTTTAAGCGCCAGCCCATATCCACGGCCGGCGTAAATTTGCTTTCCCAAGGCTGTTGCATCAGGCCGGTAAATCCAATAAATTCTTTGGTCTCTAAATGATCTACTGCAAAATAACAATAGCCGTATGTAAGGAAATGCTGCTGCATCCGTTCTATAAACGCTTCCGATTCTTTTTCGGACAATAGCTTCGGAAGGTATCGCATCACCTCAGGATCACGACCCATTTCAGCAAAAGGGGCAAGGTCGGTCTGTTCCCAATTCCGAAGTCCTAATCGTTGTGATCGAAGAAGGTACTCCATCAATCGCCTTCAGAATCCATTAATATTTGAAGCATTTCGATAGCGGCCACACTTATCTTGGTACCGGGACCATAGACGGCAACGGCTCCGGCATCGAACAGGAACTGATAGTCTTGCGCCGGGATCACACCCCCAACGATCACCATGATATCATCACGACCGTAGTCTTTTAATGCTTCTATTACTTGCGGCACTAGGGTTTTATGTCCTGCGGCAAGGGAGGAGATCCCTAAAATGTGAACGTCATTCTCTACCGCTTGTTTGGCAGCTTCGGCAGGGGTTTGAAACAAGGGCCCTATATCTACATCGAAGCCAACGTCGGCATAACCGGTAGCTACTACTTTGGCCCCTCGGTCATGACCATCCTGACCCATTTTTGCGATCATGATACGGGGACGACGCCCTTCAGCCTCCGCAAAGGCATCGGCCATGGCTCTCGCCTTTTCAAAGGAAGGGTCTTTTTTGATCTCTTTTCTATACACGCCACTAAACGATTTTATCTGTGCTTTGTACCGGCCAAATTCGGCTTCAAGCGCATCACTTATTTCTCCCAAAGTCGCGCGTACTTGCGCTGCTTCTACGGCTAAAGCTAGTAAATTTCCTTCACCTGTTTTGGCACATTGGGTTAATTTTGATAAGGCAGCGGCTACCGAGTTTGCATCACGCTTCGCTTTTATGGACTCTAATCGCTCCATTTGCGACAGTCGAACCTTCTGGTTGTCCACATCGAGTATTTGTAGCGGATCTTCTTTTTCTAAGCGGTATTTGTTAACGCCAACGATCACATCCTGACCACTGTCAATACGGGCTTGCTTGCGAGCTGCGGCTTCTTCGATGCGCAGCTTTGGAATACCGGCTTCTATGGCCTTGGTCATTCCGCCTAATTCTTCTACTTCCTGTATCAATGCCCATGCCTTTTCAGCAATATCGTTTGTGAGCGATTCGACATAATAACTTCCGGCCCACGGATCAACCGTCTTCGTGATCATGGTTTCTTCCTGAAGATACAGTTGCGTGTTTCTCGCAATACGTGCCGAGAAATCGGTGGGGAGAGCGATGGCCTCATCCAAAGCATTGGTGTGCAAGGACTGCGTTCCTCCAAAGGCTGCTGCTGCTGCTTCTATACAGGTTCGTGCTACGTTGTTGAACGGGTCTTGTTCGGTCAAACTCCATCCGCTGGTTTGGCAATGGGTTCGCAGCGCCAGCGATTTGTCATTTTTAGGTTCAAACGGTTTCACTAATTTGGCCCATAACATCCGTGCTGCGCGCATCTTGGCGATCTCCATAAAATGATTCATTCCAATCGCCCAAAAGAAGGAGAGTCGCGGCGCAAAGCTATCAATATCCATTCCTGCCTTGAGTCCGGTACGAATATATTCCAAGCCGTCGGCAAGGGTGTACGCAAGTTCAATGTCGCAGGTAGCACCTGCTTCCTGCATATGGTATCCTGAGATGGAAATGGAATTGAACTTTGGCATTTTTTGGGAGGTATATTCAAAAATATCACTCACAATTTTCATCGACGGTGTAGGAGGGTAGATGTATGTATTTCGCACCATGAACTCCTTTAGGATATCATTTTGGATGGTACCCGCCAAGGCTTCAGGAGCAACGCCCTGCTCTTGAGCAGCCACGATATAGAAAGCCATGATAGGGAGAACGGCACCGTTCATGGTCATGGACACACTCATTTTATCCAGTGGGATCTCATCGAAAAGAATTTTCATATCCTCCACACTGTCAATGGCAACCCCTGCTTTTCCTACATCACCAACCACACGCGGATGGTCGCTGTCGTACCCTCTGTGTGTTGCCAGGTCGAAAGCCACCGACAAGCCTTTTTGTCCACCCGCCAAATTTCTTCGGTAAAAGGCATTACTTTCTTCAGCTGTCGAAAAACCGGCGTATTGTCGGATGGTCCAGGGGCGACGTACATACATGGTTGCGTACGGGCCCCGGAGATTCGGGGCGATACCGGCAACAAAGTCCAAATGTTCCAAAGGCTCAATATCCTTTGGAGTGTATTTGTTCTTAAGCGCTATGTCTTCGGCGGTTGTAAAGGTTTTAGCATTCGAAGCGTCGAATGCTGACAGTTTTAAACGGATGTGTTGTATGTTCTTTCTACTCATGGCTCAATCGTTCCTGTTCTACTTTTTCTGCCAACCGCCTTTCAATAATAGGCGCTAATAGGGTCTTGCGCGGGTTGGTCTTCACAAAAGGGAAAAGCTCCAGGCTTTCCTTCATACGGTCATCGGGATGTTGTTGGACATTGGTACCTACCAATTTCAAGGCTCCGCTGTCGAACAAAGCCTGTTCTTTTGCGGCGCTTTCCTTGATCTTACGTTGTAGGGTTCCCTCTTTAAGTTGTGTGAGGAATCCACCTCCGGATTCAATAGTTTTAAACACATCAAGCGCTTTTTCAGCCATTTCCATGGTAAGTGACTCCAGATAGTACGCCCCGTCTGCCGGATTGCTCACGGCATCGAAATAACTTTCGGCTTTTAAGATGAGTAACTGATTGCGAGCGATGCGTTCGCCAAACTCATTGCTTTTGTGATAGAGGGCGTCGTAGGCCCTGTTAAGGACCATATCTGCACTACCTAAGACCGCGCTCATACATTCGGTGGTCGTACGGAGCATGTTCACGTTATAGTCGTAGAGCGTCTTGTTACGTTTGGAAGGGGTTGCGGTGATATGACACACTTCTGAAAGGCCATATTCTGAAGCTAATGCACCATAAAGTTTGCGTAACGCCCTAATTTTTGCGATCTCAAAAAAGTAATTAGAACCCACCGCCACGTGAAACGTAATGGAGGTATTAGAAGCGATGGTATCTGAATCTGACAAATGATTGAGGTATTCATTCGCATGTGCCAAAGCGTATGCCAATTGCTGAACCGTGGTGGCCCCTGCGTTTTGGTAGAGTCGGCTGTCGACACTTACAACGTTTTCCGAAGGTTCTTGCTGAAGGAAGTTGTCGAGGATGGTATGGTCCTGCTTCAGATTATGATACCAGTTTCCGGTACGGGCCAGATTCCCGATAAGATCTACATTATAATATACCTTAGCCTTGTTGGCGGTTAAGTACTCTTTCAGAAGCAAAAGAAAAGCTTCCGAAAGGAAATGCCATTCAAAGTAGATAGGGGTGGTATCGAAAGGAAATTCAGAAAAGACCGCCGGAATGTCAAATTCTTTCTCGGCCGTAAAACAGATAACTTCCGCACCTCTGTTAACCGCATCCAGTGCAATGGTATTGGCGATCTTCTCATCATCTATAAAAACGGACTGCCCTATAGTCCACGCCCGGGGTGTCCCCGGAATGGCGCTACATCCTTTGGGGAAGTCATCACCATGGTAAAATGGTTTTACATCGATCCCCTCCGGACTGTTCCATACCAGCGCTTCATTATAATCGGCTCCCTTTAATTCATACTGGATCTTTTGTTTCCACTGCTTGGCAGAAACAGGATCAAATTCGTCAAATAAAAAATTACTCATTCTTTTTCTTTTCTTGGATACTGTCCTCGTGTTCAATAAGGAATATATCTTCGTTCTCTTTCTTCAAATAATACGTTTCACGCCCATATTTTTCAATCTCGTTGCTGTCCTGCATCTTCTCTATAAATGCTTTATCGGACTTAATTTCATTTTGATAGAATTCCTTGTTCTCTTCCAGGGCATCGATATCGTCGTTCAGTTCCTTGTGGATAAGAAAGGAATTGGTGTCAAAAAACAGCATCCAGACCACAAAGAACAAGAGGATAAGTATGTAGGTACTGCCCAGTATCTTTACCCATCTTTTATTCTTTATTTCTGAAAACTTTACCATACTACGCTAGTTTTTGATGAATGATGGTTCTAATGAGTTCGACTGCAACCGTATTGTATCGATTGGTCGGGATAATAATATCTGCAAACTCCTTTGTGGGTTCTATGAATTGCTGATGCATGGGCTTCAGCGTTGTTTGGTAGCGTGTAAGCACTTCGGTGAGATCGCGCCCTCTTTCGGCAATATCCCTTTTTAAACGTCTAATAAGACGCTCGTCGCTATCGGCATGTACATAGACCTTAATGTCGAACATCTCCCTGATCTCCGGATGGGTTAGGATGAGGATCCCTTCCACGATGATCACTTTTTTGGGATAGGTGGTCACTGTTTCGTCTGTACGGTTGTGCTCCACGAACGAATAGACCGGTTGTTCAAACGATCTTCCTGCTCTAAGTTCCTCTAGATGCTGCACCAGTAAGTTGAAATCGATCGCCTGCGGATGATCGAAATTGATCTTTACCCGTTCTTCATAAGAGAGGTGACTGGTATCTTTGTAGTAGGAATCCTGTGAGATGACGCATACCTCATCTGCGGGCAGTTCTTGGATGATCTGTTGAACGACCGTCGTTTTACCACTACCTGTTCCTCCGGCGATGCCAATAATGAGCATAGAATTTTAGTTTTGACAAAGGTAATGAGAATTGGTCTTTTAGAAGGAGTCCGTTTTTTCTTTATTTTGCTACAGCGGCAACTTCTTCTTTCGTGACCGGTTTGGTTTGATTGTTACCCCAAGCGTTCATCACATAGTTTAGTACATCTGCCACTTCTTGGTCACTAAGGCCCATGGGAGCCATGACGCCGTTATACACCACGCCGTTTACGGTAATCTCTCCCTGTTGTCCGTATTTTACGGCATGAATGCTTTCGGTTCGTTTCTCACTAAGCCAATTGGAATTTGCCAAAGGTGGAAAGTTACCCGGGATTCCTTTACCATCGGCCATATGGCACTGCATACAGAAATCTGAGTACACCGCGGCACCCCGGTCTATGCTCTTTTGTAAAGGGTCCTGTTCTTGTAAGGTTGTAGTACGGGATTGCAAAGTAGGTGCGGTTTTCTTTTTTTCTGAAGAATTACAGGCTCCCAAAGCCGCTATTAGAATGCCAAATGCAAGTAGATTGTTCATGTTTAGTTTGGAATTATTTTAACGATACCCTTCCCTTCAATAGCGATATAAATATAACCATCCGGTCCTTGCTTTACATTTCTTACCCGTCCCACGTCCTCTGCGATCTTCTCACGATCTATCACCTTATCGCCTTGCAACCGTAACAGCTCTACGTAATTGAATTTCAGGGAGCCGACCAGTAAATGTCCTTTCCAATCCGGATACCGATCCCCTGTCACGAAGGTCATGCCGCAGGGAGCGATGGAAGGCACCCAATAGTAGATGGGTTGTACCATACCCGGTCGTGAGGTTTCATCGGTAAATTTGGTGCCACTGTAGTTTACGCCATACGAAACTACCGGCCAACCGTAGTTGGCTCCTTTTTCTACAATATTGATCTCATCACCGCCTTTGGGGCCGTGTTCATGTATCCAGATAGCTCCGGTCTCTGGATGTTTGTCCATGCCCTGCGGATTGCGATTTCCGTAGGTATAAATGGCTTTTTTTGCATCAGGTTGGTCTGCAAACGGATTATCTTCGGGGATACGACCGTCATCATGGAGGCGATAGATCTTTCCGCCATCGCGTGTAATATCCTGCGGATTCGTATCTCGATCGCCCCGATCTCCTATAGAAAAGTATACATAACCCTGATCATCAAATTCAATACGGGACCCAAAATGCTGCCCCCGTGTTGAATTGGGGGTCGCTTTATATAAGGGTTCAATAGCAGTTAATGCATTATTCTCCAATTTACATCTAATCAATACTGTATTGCCGCCTTCGCCTTCCCCTTCGGAAGAAGCATACGTGATATAGATCCAACCGTTATTGGTGTAGTTGGGATGCAGTTCAATATCCAAAAGCCCGCCTTGACCCCGATTGTAGACTTCGGGAACATTGGTGACAGGTATTTTTTGACCCTCTTTGTAATGGATGAGCTCGCCGCTTTTTTCAGTAATCAGCATACTGCCATCCGGGAGCCATGTCAATCCCCAGGGGTTCGAAAGGCCTTCCACTACGGTTTCGATGGAATAGGTTCTAGCTTCTGTGGTAAGGGCCACATCGTTCTTCTTTTTGGGTTGTGCACAAGCAACCACCAATGGAAGTAGTAAGGTGTAATATATGATCTTTTTCATAGCGTTTTATTGAATGAAAAGATACTAAAAATGGACTACAAATGAAAAACCCCGATACAATATATATCGGGGCTTTTGCGGGGGATGGTGTCTGCCTGCATGAATAATGAGAACTTCGGTGCAGGGTCTCTGACATTTTATATACGAAGAAATAAGTCGATTGGATGCGGTTAGTGTGTGATAATATACGGTGTATAGGTCATTCTAATGCCGCAATGATGGTTTATTATAGTCAAAGTATCGTAATACTAAATTTATAATATACCTATAGCCTACCTATAGACTACCTATAGCGTACCTATAGCGTACTTATAGCGTACTTATAGCGTTGTCATAGCGTACTTAATCCATGTTATATCTTACTAAAATCCCTATGTAATAGTAGATTCATAGCGCGTTATCTTATGCTTAACGTAGGCAAAAGCATGGATTGCCTTATAGATGCTTATCAATACATTGGATCAAAGATCGATTCATTTTAACCTACGATTGCAAGAAAGTCCTTAGCGTCCTTCATTGTATTTTACATTATCCAATAAAATAAAGCGGTTCTTACTTGGCGAACGACTTAATTTAATTATTTTTGCACTTCAAATTTCGGGGTGTAGCGTAGCCCGGTTATCGCGCCTGCTTTGGGAGCAGGAGGTCGCAGGTTCGAATCCTGCCACCCCGACTAAAAAACCCGATAGGGTTTTAAACCATTTATTTGTGCAATTCAGTAGCGGGATGTGGCGCAGTCCGGTTAGCGTACACGGCTGGGGGCCGTGTGGTCGCAGGTTCAAATCCTGTCATCCCGACAAAGAGATGCCTGAGGACATAGTCCTTAGGCATTTTTTTTAGTGCGGCGCCAAACGAAGTTTAAGTGAAGGCAATAAATAAAAATGACCTGAAGGCGATAGCATCAGGCATCAATTTGCAACATTAGCGATGTAAAAGGATTCTTTAAATCCTATCATCCTTACAATCAAAAAAGTGATCTGTGTTAGATCACTTTTTCTGTATTATTAGTTTGCGGCTAACTACACTAATTCCTTTTTTACAAGATAGAAGTCAATTTTTTCATGAGCAGAATCGGCAATCCGCTCCTCCATTTCTTCCAAGGTCTTGGGAGGGGGTACAATCACCTTATCGCCTCGTTTCCAATTAAGAGGTAGTGCTACTTTATTTTTATCAGAAACTTGCAAGGCATCCAATACGCGCAAGATCTCGTCCATGTTACGTCCTACATTCAAAGGATAGTACATGATCAAGCGGATCTTCATATAAGGATCAATAAAGAATACTGCTCGTACGGCCGCAGTTTCACTCTCATTGGGCTGTAACATACCGTAAAGCTTTGCCACTTTCATGTCAATATCAGCTATAATAGGAAAATCCAGATAGACATTGGTTTTTTCCTTCACGTTGTTTACCCAAGCCAGATGTGAATGGATGCTGTCGATGCTTAACCCTATTAACTTTGTATTGAGTGCTTCAAATTCATCTTTCCTTTGGGCAAATCCGCTGAGTTCGGTGGTACAAACAGGTGTGAAATCGGCTGGATGTGAAAACAACACCACCCATTTCCCATCTGCAAATTCCGAAAAGTTCAACTTCCCGTGCGTCGTCATTGCATCAAAATCCGGAGCATCATCCCCAATGCGCGGCATAATGCTTATTTCATTTTCTTGTAGTTCCATAATTTCTATATATAATGATTTGTATGTATTGCTAAAGTAGGGTGCCTTTTCATAAATGACAGCAACTTATGTTACATAGGACAGTACACGTCTTATAAAACTACAGAACCTTTCTAATGCTACCTATGATTTAAATCATGTCATGTTTTTTCTGAAAACTGAGCATTATCATGGTAGCAGAAAGTGCATTGAACTACATTGTACTAACTTTAAACTACATTCACCATGAAACACTTAGGGTTTACACTATGCTTCACTTTGTTGCTTTTAGGCAGCAGTATTGCCGTATCACAGAACCGATGGTCGGCCGAATTTCGTCCCGGAATCAACTTTCCTATGGAAGACATCAATGATGCGGAACTTAACACGGGTTTCGGATTTGAAGTAAAAGTCTCTTACTACATCATGCCGCATCTATCGGCATATGGTGGTTGGGGATGGAACCAATTTAAATTAGAAGAGCAGTCATTTGGAGATCCAAAAATTGACCTTGAAGAAACAGGGTATACTTTTGGATTCGAATTGACCATTCCCCGTGGAACGCCTCCTATTTCATTTTTTGTGAATGCTGGAGGGGTCTATAATCATTTTGAATTCGAGAACAATCAAGATGGAACCGTATTAGATAGCGACCACGGTCTTGGCTGGCAAGTAGGAGGAGGTATGTCGTACGAATTCATGGAGCATTGGTTTCTTCGACCGGAACTGCGCTATCGTAGTTTGTCCAGGGATTACACCATAGCCAATATTCCCGTTGAAAGCTCATTACGCTATATAGGCTTCGGCATTGGTATTGCTGCTACATTCTAGACCGAGCATATGAAAGCAGTATTTGTCCTTCTCCTTGCATTACATGGTTTGATCCATGCCATCGGCTTCGTAAAAGCATTTAAACTGGCTACGATCGATCAGTTTCAAGCTTCGGTCACAACAACTTCAGGAGTGCTTTGGGCCTTGGCATGCTTGCTTTTTCTACTTGCGGCTTTACTCCTTATCTTTCAACAGGATTATTGGTCTGTCGTAGCGCTCCTAGCAGTGCTGTTGTCTCAGGTTCTCATTGTGTTACATTGGAGTGACGCCAAATGGGGAACGCCGGTAAATATTCTGGTGTTTGTTCTTGCAACGGCTGCATTAGCCAATATGCTTTTTGCAAAAAACGTCCATAACGAAGTAGTAACCCTATTCGAAGAAACCAAGGTGGAAGCCGGAGCGATCCTTGAAGCCGAAAAGATCCAAGAACTTCCAGTGAGCGTACAAAAATGGTTAGCACATTCGGCAGTCTTGGGAAAACCTATCACGCACACCGTCCGACTCAAGCAGCGCGGTGAGATGAAAACTACGGTCGATGGCTCTTGGATGCCTTTTTCGGCAAATCAGTATGTCAATCTTGTAAATCCCGGATTTGTATGGACTACACGCGTACAAATGGTTAAACCGGTAACGTTACTTGGACGGGATAAACTTTATCGAAGTGAAAGTGAAATGCGAATTAGTATTGAAGGATTATATCGCGTTGTGGAAGAAGGGCCTCATGAGAAGATCGATTTGGGGGCAATGCAGCGTTTCTTGGGAGAAATGTGCTGGTATCCATCGTTTGCAGTAAGCAAATTCGTGCGTTGGGAAGAAGTTGATTCACGGTCGGCAAAGGCTACGCTTCGGTTAGGCGACAAAGAGGTTTCGGGACTATTTGTTTTTTCCGAAGAAGGAAAACTTCTTACATTTGAAGCAGACAGGTATTACGGAGGTACGGAGGATTCCAAAAAAGAAAAATGGATCATTACCATCGATTCCTATAAGGAATTTAAAGGGCGGAATATTCCCAATAAGTGTATCGCCATGTGGAAACTGGAAACGGGAGATTTTACTTGGTTGAAATTGGAGATCCTAGAAGTGGACTATAATACAACACATGAATACGAGAGCGTATGACCGAAGCATTAAAAGAAAATTACGGGACATTATTCGAGAGCGAACTACTGGAAGAGATTGCCGATGTAGGCGTCTTGAAGGAAGTACCCGAAGGTCATAAAATTATAGAGATTGGCGAATACGTTCGTTCCATGCCATTGTTACTATCGGGAGCGATTAAAGTGCTGCGAGAGGATAATGATGGGGATGAACTTTTGCTCTATTTCTTGGAAAAAGGCGACACCTGCGCCATGACCATGACCTGTTGTATGGGGCAAACCAAAAGTGAGATTCGTGCTATCGCCGAATTGGATACGCAATTGATCATGATCCCGGTCCAGAAGATGGAAGAATGGACCGGAAAATATAGATCCTGGAGAAATTTTGTATTCGAAAGTTACCACCATCGTTTCAATGAACTTCTGGACACTATAGATAGTATTGCGTTCTTTAATATGGATGAACGTTTGCTGAAATACCTTCGGAATAAAGTAAAGGTAACTCGAGAGGATACGCTGCACACAACACACCAAGAAATCGCCTACGAACTGCATACCTCTAGGGTAGTGGTCTCCCGCTTGTTGAAAAAACTCGAGAATTTAGGCGAGATCGAACTCAATAGAAATAGCATAAAAGTAAATTCTTTATAACATCTCTGTAACAATAGTTACTTCTTTATAGTATCTTGCCATCTACTTTTGCCAAAGATAGAGACGATTAAAAAGTGGATATAACCGAAATTTTAGGATACATAGGGGCATTGTTTATTGGAGTCATTTTGGGTCTTATTGGCGGCGGCGGCTCCATACTCACAGTGCCTATCTTTGTGTATTTGCTTTACATCAATCCGGTAACGGCTACAGCCTATTCATTATTTGTGGTTGGACTTTCTGCTTTGGTGGGCGCTTTTCAAAATATGAAGAAAGGGCTCGTCGATTTTAAAACCGCCATTGTATTTTCCATACCTGCCTTTATTGCGGTGTATATCACTCGAAAATACATCGTGCCGGCCATTCCTGAAACACTGTTTACAATAAGTAATCATGTGATCACAAAAAATGTGGGCATCATGGTCTTTTTTGCTATTATCATGTTACTGGCAGCGATCTCCATGATACGATCCAATGGAAAAGAAGGCGCCGAACCCGCTACAGTACAGTTCAACTATCCCTTGATCATAATTGAAGGTCTAGGGGTGGGGCTGCTCACCGGCGTGGTGGGTGCAGGCGGCGGATTCCTTATCATACCCGCCTTGGTGTTGCTCGCAAAATTACCCATGAAAAAGGCGGTCGCCACTTCTTTATTGATCATTGCCATCAAATCACTTATCGGTTTTATCGGCGATATTGAGAACTTAGATATTAATTGGACCTTTTTACTTAGTTTTTCCGGCTTATCCATTGCGGGAATCTTTGTGGGAATTTGGTTGAACAACTTTATCGACGGAAAAAAACTTAAAAAGGGATTTGGGTGGTTTGTCTTAGCAATGGCATTATACATCATTCTTAAAGAAGCCTTCCTGTAAACTTCGTGTAACAAAAGTTACTGTGGTTTACAATAGATGCTACTATCTTTGTGGTATCCATTAAAAGTTTATTACTATGAAAATCGAACAAATATATACAGGATGCTTAGCGCATGCAGCCTATTATTTAGAAAGTAACGGTGAAGCAGCGATATTCGACCCCTTACGCGAAGTGCAACCCTATATCGATCGTGCGAAACGGGATCATGCCAGGATAAAATATGTATTTGAAACACACTTCCACGCCGACTTTGTTAGCGGTCATTTGGATTTGAAGAAAAAGACCAATGCTACGATTGTTTTTGGGCCTACTGCAAAACCCGGATACGATGCATTTATCGCCGAAGACGGGCAGATCTTTGAAGTGGGAGACTACCGTGTGAAAGCGATCCATACTCCCGGCCATACCATGGAAAGCACAACCTATTTACTTATCGATGAGACCGGAAAAGAACACGGCATCATTACAGGCGACACTTTATTTATTGGCGATGTGGGTCGCCCGGACCTTGCACAGCATGTTGTCTCCGAGCTTACTGAAGAGAAGTTGGCGGGACATCTGTACGACTCCCTACGGAACAAGATCATGCCCCTTGATGATGCACTCATTGTATACCCCAACCATGGTGCAGGTTCGGCCTGTGGTAAAATGATGAGTAAAGAAACGACCGATACCCTGGGGCATCAGAAAAAAGTGAATTATGCGCTGCGTCCCGATATGACGAAAGAAGAGTTTATAAAGGAACTACTTACAGGGCTTACCACCCCTCCCGGTTATTTTCCGCAAAACGTTTTAATGAACATCAAGGGATACGAATCCTTAGATACGGTGATAGAACGTGCCAAAACACCGTTGACCCCTGAGGCTTTTGAAGCAGCCGCAAACGGGTCTGCTGTCTTAATGCTGGATACCCGTAAACCCGAAGATTTTGCCAAAGGATTCATCCCTAATTCTGTGAATATTGGTCTCAATGGAAACTTCGCCATGTGGGTGGGCGAGATGATTCCGGATGTAAAGCAAGAGATACTGCTCATCGCCGATCCGGGAACCGAAAAAGAAGCGTTGCAGCGATTATCCAGAGTAGGGTACGACCACACAATTGGTTATTTAAAAGGAGGGTTTGAGAGTTGGAAAAAAAGCGGGAAAGAAGTAGATACTATTGAAAGAATCTCTCCGGAAACCTTTGAAGCGGAATACCGCTCTAACCGTTCGCTCATTTTCGATGTTCGGAAAAAGAGTGAGTTCGATGCCGAGCATGTTATTGGTGCGGTTAATATCCCGCTGAATAGGATAAACGAAAATCTATCGCAATTTCCCAAAGACAAACCCATGTTGTTACACTGTGCCGGAGGTTACCGAAGCATGATCGCTGCCTCCATCTTAAAACAACGGGGTTGGGACAATGTCAAGGACGTTATTGGAGGATTTCAGGAAATTTCAAAAACCGATGTGCCCAAATCGGAGTACGTATGTCCAACGACCTTACTGTAATGATTACATCCGGTCAGGGTGAGGCCTGTCAGGATCGTTTTGGTTGATTGATTGTTAGAAACAGCCCGGCTCTCGCCGGGCTGTTTTTTTATACAGGAATTCAAATTGAGTTCGTGCCATAGCAATCGTATGATATTTATCATTTTATATTCCTCTTTTCTGAAATACTTTTATGGTGTATAAAGTAAACATGTCTAGTATGACCATTCGAATCCAATTTGTTAAGATCCCTACCAGCGAAACCATGTCCAATTATGCTACCAAAAAGCTCGAGAAACTTGCGGCTAAATTTCCATGGGTAATCAATGCCGAAGTCTATTTTAAAGTGGCTGATACTGCTTCGGGAACCGTGCATAGCTGTGAGATAGAATTAAGTGCTCCGGGTCCCAGACTTTTTGCCGGTTCTACCGAGAAGAATTATGAACTGGCGGTGAAGAATACCATATCCGACCTACAAAAACAATTAAAGAAACGCAAGGCCACTTTTACGGCTCACTAAACTCAAACGCATGAAAAAAATTTTAGTTCCAGTCGATTTTTCAGAATATTCAGAATATGCACTTGAAGCTGCCGCTTCCATTGCCAAATCTCAAAACGCCGAGATCATCGCATTGCACATGATGGGGCTTTCGGAAGCGGTCATCAATAAGAACGAATCTAAGGAGGTCTATGAGGCCATGTACTATTTGAAATTGGCACAAAAACGATTTGAGGAGTTCTTGGACAAAGACTATCTTACCAATGTTAACGTAACAGACACGGTCTATAATTATAAAAATTTCAACGAGATCAACGATGTCGCAAAGGAGCACGGAGCCGATCTCATTGTGATGGGTTCTCATGGCACTAGTGGGCTCACAGAGGTGTTTGTTGGTTCTAATACCGAGAAAGTGGTACGAACTTCTGAAATTCCGGTACTCGTTATTAAAGGCAACCCTAAACAATTCTTGTTGGAGAATGTGGTATTCGCTTGTGATTTTGAAAAGGAAAGCATCCGCGCCTATCAAAAAGCCATGAAGCTCTTTAAAGGATTTGATACTAATGTGTATTTACTGCATGTCAATCTGCCAAACGAACGTTTCAGAAGCACGTCGGAGATCGAAGAAAAAGTAAGAGAATTTCTGTACCAAGCCGATCTTGGCAATTTAGATGCTCTTGACAATGTTGTCTATGTCGCAGACTATTCGGTGGAAGACGGTGTTTTCAGCTACAGTAATAAAATAAACGCCGATGCGATCGCACTAGCGACACATGGTAGAAAAGGATTGGCGCATTTCTTCTTCGGAAGTGTAGGCGAGGACCTGGCAAATCATTCGGATATTCCTGTACTTACCTTTAGGATCTAGTTTCAACCAACTAACTATGTTTTAT
>NZ_CAXAXI010000042.1:0-16734 GCF_963972995.1 uncultured Altibacter sp. | reverse complement strand
CGTATTGCCGATACACAAAAATGTTTGCGTGTAAGCGGAAAGCATAACGACCTGGAAGAGGTGGGAATGGATACCTATCACCACACCATGTTCGAAATGCTGGGGAATTGGAGCTTTGGCGATTATTTTAAGAAAGAAGCGATCGAATGGGCTTGGGAGCTGTTGACCGAAGTCTATAAGATCGATCCATCCATACTTTATGTTACCATTTTTGAAGGGGATGCTTCGGAAGGCTTGGAACGCGATACTGAAGCTTATGAATACTGGAAACAGTTTGTGCCCGAAGACCGAATTTTAAACGGCAGCAAGAAAGATAATTTTTGGGAAATGGGCGAACAAGGACCCTGCGGTCCTTGCAGTGAGATTCACGTTGATATTCGTTCTTCCGAAGAAAAAGCAAAACAAAGCGGTGCCCAATTGGTCAATCAGGACCATCCTCAGGTCGTCGAGATCTGGAATCTGGTCTTTATGCAGTTCAACCGTAAGGCGAACGGAACTCTTGAAAAATTACCCGCACAGCATGTAGATACCGGAATGGGTTTCGAACGCCTTGCGATGGTGCTGCAAAACAAACAAAGCAATTACGACACCGATGTCTTCACGCCTTTAATACGGGAGATCGAGGCGATTACCGATACCACCTACGGGAAAGATGAGAAGGTCGATATCGCCATTCGTGTGATCGCAGATCATATTCGCGCAGTGGCATTCAGTATTGCCGATGGCCAGTTGCCCGGTAATTCGGGTGCGGGCTATGTGATACGCCGTATCTTACGACGGGGAATTCGCTACGGTTTCACCTTTTTAAACACCAAGGAACCATTTATCTATAAATTGGTGGCCACCTTGAGCAAGCAAATGGGTGAGGCATTTCCGGAGCTCATTTCAGAGCAGAACCTAATCACCAATGTAATTCTTGAGGAGGAGCGCTCCTTCCTGCGTACGTTGGATCAAGGATTGGTATTGTTGGAGCATGTGATCGAAACGGCTTCTTCCAAGACCATTTCGGGTAAGAAAGCTTTTGAACTGTATGATACCTTTGGATTTCCTATTGACCTTACCGCATTGATCTTGCGGGAAAGAGGTTTTGATCTGGACGTGGCCGAATTCGAGGCGGCGCTTCAAAAACAAAAGGAGCGTTCTCGGGCCGCCACAAAGGTAGAGACCGGCGATTGGGTCATCCTTTCAGACGATGCGGAAGAAGAATTCGTGGGGTATGATACGTTGGAAACTCCTATCAAAATCACGCGGTATCGTAAAGTGGAGAATAAGAAAGAAGGAGAATTGTTTCAATTGGTCTTCAACCTCACACCTTTCTATCCCGAAGGAGGCGGACAGGTGGGTGATAAGGGCTATCTGGAAGCTCCCGATGGCGGTGTGGTGTACATTATTGATACAAAAAAGGAGAACAACCTCATCATTCATTTTGCCAAGAGCCTTCCCAGAAATCCCGAGGCGACCTTCAAGGCAGTGGTTGATACCAAACAGCGGCAGCGTACCGCGGCCAATCATACCGCCACACATTTACTGCATCAAGCTTTGCGAAATATTCTGGGAGAACACGTCACTCAAAAAGGGTCGATGGTTCACAGTCGGAATTTACGATTCGATTTTTCTCACTTCGGAAAGGTAACAGAAGACGAATTGAAGCAAGTGGAAGATTTTGTGAATGCCCGTATACGAGAAGGAATCGCACTCGAAGAACGCAGAGGTATTCCCTATCAGCAGGCAATCGACGAAGGCGCCCTAGCTTTGTTCGGTGAAAAATACGGAGACAGCGTTCGAGCTATAAAATTCGGGAAATCCATGGAGCTTTGTGGGGGTACTCATGTACCTGTTACCTCAGACATCTGGCATTTTATTATTACTTCGGAAGGTGCTGTGGCTTCAGGAATACGTCGAATTGAAGCGATTACCGGAGATGCTGCCAAGCAGTACTTTGTGGAGCGCAGTGAAGCCTTTGCACAAGTACAGAAAGTATTGAACAACGCGCAGGATCCCGTAAAGGCAGTATCCGGGCTTCAGGAAGAGAATGCACACCTTCAGAAACAAATTCAGCAATTACTGAAGGATAAGGCGAAAAACATGAAAGGGGATCTTAAAAATGATGTGGAACATCTTAACGGGATCAATTTCTTGGCAAAGGAATTGGAACTGGATGCCTCCGGATTAAAAGACCTGGCCTTTGAATTGGGCGGAGAGATCGACAATCTGTTTGTGATCTTTGGTTCCCAAAACGAAGACAAAGCATTGCTTACCTGTTATATCTCTAAAGAATTGGTGGAAGAGCGAAAATTAAATGCCGGCCAGATCGTAAGAGAGCTTGGTACGTACATTCAAGGCGGAGGCGGCGGACAACCTTTTTTCGCTACCGCCGGAGGGAAGAATCCCGAGGGTATTGAGGCAGCGTTGGAAGCGGCTAGAACTTATGTGCGGTAAGAATTAAAGAGGGACGGGGCGTTTTCCGTTATGTCGTTAGACTTATATGTCTTTGTGACAAGGTACTTGGTGCAAGATGTATCCGTTCATTTAACATGAAAACATGAAGCTTTTTACTAAGATACCGTTAGCGCCTGCCAAGGATCCTATTACCTACGATTCCAGTGTGTTGCTAATGGGTTCCTGTTTTACTGAGAACATGGGAGGGAAGCTTGATTATTTCAAGTTTCAGAACGTACAGAATCCGTTTGGGATCGTGTTCCATCCCTTGGCTATCGATATCTTGGTGGATATCGCTTTAAGCGAAAAGCCCTTTAGGGAAGCCGATATATTCTTTCACAACGAACTATGGCATTGTTTTGAGGTACATTCTCGGCTTAGTAGCCCAAATAAGGAAGCGTTTCTAAATACCTTGAATACCCAAAGGGAACTACTGAAGAACACCCTCTGCAACGCAACGCATATCATTTTTACCTTGGGAACAGCTTGGGTGTATCGACATACTGAGAGCGACCGTATCGTTGCGAATTGTCATAAAGTGCCACAAAGGGCTTTTTCAAAGGAATTGCTCTCTGTTTCTCTTATTTCTGAAACAATTCAACAAAGTATTGACCGTATTCATGCGGTGAATCCTAAGGCATCTATCCTCTTTACCGTATCTCCCGTGAGACATCTCAAAGACGGATTTGTGGAGAACGCCCGAAGCAAGGCCCATTTGATCGCGGGACTGCATGCGGCTTTGGATGCACGACCCAATGTCTTTTACTTTCCTTCTTACGAACTCATGCAAGACGAGTTACGAGAGTATCGATTTTACTCGGAAGATCTTATTCATCCCAATGCTACTGCCATCGAGCTTCTTTGGGAACGATTCAAAAACGTTTGGATCGCTTCGGAAACCGCAGCCATACAGAAAGAGGTGGACAGCATTCAGAAGGGACTGCAACACCGTCCGTTTCATGTGAAAGGCACGGCATATAAAGCTTTTCAGAACAATCTTCAGAAAAAAATATCCGAATTGGAACAGCGCGTTCCAGGACTGAAATTCTAGAATACGACAACTGCCCTATTGAGTTGCGTTGGGTTTTGAGGCATCTTTGCCTTGTTAACCAATTAAAAACCCAGCAATTATGAAAAATTTTAAGAAAGTATTATTCGTTCTCTTTATAAGTTTGGCCGTGACGGCCTGTAAAAAAGATGACGAAGGCGGTGACGACGGTCAGGCAGGAGAAGGCACAGTAACCGCTAAAGTGAACGGCGCCAATTTCACATCAATGAGTATTGCATCTACGGCATCAGAAACCAATGGAGGTGGATCGACAACAGTTACGCTACAAGGATCGGATGCTTCTGGAAAAGGAATCTTTTTAATAATAAACGCCTTTGATGGGACCGGTACGTACGAAATTACCGATGCGAATGTATTCATTACGGCCTCTTATGTAGAAGCAAACGTAAATGACCCCATGAATTCTCAAACTTGGAATGCTCCTTATCAAAACAGTGGCGTTGTGGGAGAAATTAATGTTTCTGAAAAAACAGACACTACTATTAAAGGAACGTTCAACTTTACATGTAAGAATGTAAATGGAGATCAGTCGATCAAGAATATCACAGACGGGTCCTTTAATTTGACGATTCAATAATCTTATCCAATAAATGAAAATCTCAGTGTTGAGGTTTTTACGTGGAGCCGGGAGCGGAACAAATTGTTCTTCTTCCGGTTTTTTTAGGTGAGTGGGTGAGTGAGTGAGTAGGTGAGTTGGTGAGTTGGGGAGTGGGTGAGTAGGTGAGTGGGTGAGTAGGTGAGTAGGGGAGTGGGGGAGTAAGTGAATCTATAAACTTTCCAACCTGCAACCCTCTCACTCACAATAAGTAGAATACGACAATTGCCCTATTGAATCCCTTCTTTCTTTAACGCACCTTTGAGATATCAATTAATTAAACCACGCATATGAAACTTTCAACTACAGTAACACTAATGATCGCCCTCGCAGTATGCTCGGTGATCCAAGTCTCGGCCCAGCGCGCCGAAACTCCCGATTTTCGCTACGATACCGGTGCGAAGATCAACGAAATGACCCTCACCCAAGGAGGCACCATGGTCGTAGCGACCAATGATGGTCTCGTAGGAATCAAACCCGGAAGTAATGAGCTGCTATTTAATTTTACCGATTACGGTCGTGTGAAGCCGGAAGAACTTTTCTTTGTACCCAGTGCTCCCTACGTAATAGTGGGTGATGTTGGGTTTGCAAACCTTTCAGCCAAAAAAGCAGTGATCGATTACATGTCCGGTAAGGTATTGTTCACCACCGAAAATAACGGCTGGAAGACTGTAATGACCTGTGATGTGATGATGCCTCAAAACAAATTGGTGGTAAGCGGTCAACGTACCTCCAAAGAAAAATTTGCCATGCAGGTGGCCGTCTACGATCTCAATACCGGAAAAGAGGATTACCGTTTCCATTTGGACGAACCGGGACGTGTAGGGATTGCCAAAGATTACAGTGTAACCGGAAGACCGCTCTTATTGAAAGACTATCTCATTGTACCCACCGCACAGGGATTGATCGCTAAAAAGGCACAAACCGGAGAGACCCTTTGGGAAACGAAGATCAAGAACGTGAACTGGTTGGTAGCCGATGCCGGCGAAAAGGAGATCTATGCCTTCGAGCAGAACGCCAGCGGGACCAACACTGAAGTCTACAAGATTAGCACCACCGGTGCAGAGCTGTGGAACAAACCTGCTAAGGTAAAAGGAAAGGTAGCCAATTTTGAGATCCTGCCTCAAGGTCTTGCCATTGTGAGTAACAAGGATGATGGTGGAAGTAACAGTGTCTTTGCTGCTAAGAATGAATCTGAAATCGGATTTTTAAGTGCCTCCACAGGAGAAGACCTTTGGGAAAAGGCACCTAAGACCAAAGGCTATGTGCAGCATTTTTATATTATGGACGACGGAATTCTCTTCGGAATTTACCAAGGAGGGATCAACAAGATATCGTACGACGGACAAACCTTGTTCAAAAAGCCTTTGAAGACAGGTGAGAACATCATGACCATGGCCAATACACCGCAAGGATTAATTTATATCACTTCAGAAGATGCCAATATCGTGAATTTGGCTACAGGAGACCAGGTATGGAACAAACCATTAAAGTATAAAAGAGCGAATGCGGTTTCTTCCAGCTACGACAGTAAGAATTCCCGATATCTAATAAGTGCCGATGGCGATCTGTTTGCCGTAGACGCCAACTCGGGAGAGGTATCCACATTGGCCGAATCTAAGTTTGAAGGAAAAGAAGATCCTACAGGCGTGGAGGTTCGCGATGGAGGTATCTTGTTGACCAGTGACCAGAACATGATGTTGTTGGACTGGAATGGCGGTCAGAAATTTCATGAATACTACCGCGCCCCCGGAAAGAGTGCCTTGGGAGCCATTATCGCAGGCGTTGCGGCAGTTGCTACGGCCACAACGGCGGTAGCAGCCTACAATGCAGCAAACCAAAACAGAAATAAATTAGGTAATTACACAGATCGTGGTCAACGGTATGCCGATTTAGGTGATGGGATGGCAGCAGCATCGGGTGCATCGGTAGCAGAAATGTTAAAACGCTTTAAAGAAACGGCAGCCACCGAGAACGCACAATTTGTCCTGACCAAACTAGACGACGGTGTTGGTTTGGTAAAATTGAATAAGGACAGCGGTTCTAAGGAAAAGGAGATTGTATTGAAGGACAAACAACCGGAGTATCAGGTAGACGAAATAGGAGGTATCTTGTATTACAAAGCCGATAACAACTCCATCTTCGCATACGATCTAAAGAAGTAACTAACTAACCAGGTTACGCGGGTTGCAGATAGTGAGGAGTGTCTGTAATCGTACCAACCCCGTATACAACGTACGGGGTTTCTTTTTACCTTTAAACTAATGATACGAACGATTTTATTTCCAAATCAAAAGAACATGTTGGTATGGGCCAATGCGCTCTTCCTGTTGGCATTGTTGCTCATGCAGCAAATAGATGCGCTCACTGTGGTCTTTGCCTATTTTCTCGAAACTATTGTGATAGGCGTTATTCATATTGTCAAGTTATGGATGGTTTCTTCGGAAGGAAAAGTACCGCAATCGGAAAAGGGATTTCAGCTTCGAGGGATTCCGTTGATTCTATTCTTTATGATGCACTACGGAATGTTCGTTGCTATCCAGTCCATCTTTGCGTTTACGCTTTTTGAAGCAGCCGTACCGGAGATTACCAATTCCTTTGCTATTCTAGACAACTACGCTTATGTGCTTTCGGTACCGGGGATGTCGGTCGTATTGGCCTCATTGATCGTTACCAACCTTGGTTATTTCTACACCAATTTCTGGAAGAACCAACAATACAAGCAATACACGCCGGGAGCCATATTGATGAAACCGTATGTTCGCATATTCGTCCAACAGTTCGTGGTAATCTTGGCCTTTTTCTTTTACCTCCTCTTTTCTGCCGGAACGATCGCCGCCGTCTTGTTGATTGTATTTAGATTGTTGATAGACCTTGCTGTAGTTGCCTTGCATAAAGATTCGGATGTCTTGGATACACTGGCAAAGAAATTTGCGAATTCACCTGAGGCTTACGAAGAGATGAAGCGAAAATATCAGGAATTTTCAGAGTAATTTTAAAAAATACGTCAGCTGCCCTATTTCAAACGCATTATTTTTTTTGCTATTTTGTATATCACTAAAGACCAAATGAATATGAGATCTTATGTTTTAACTCTTTTTATATGTATGTTCCTGGGATTTTCAGGATTCTCTCAAGTACCTTCACCTGTGTCCGGCACCTCCGGTTCGGCGAATAGTACTGCCAATAGTTGGACAATGCTTGAGGATAACAAGTTCTATATGTACGATTCTTCGGGAAAAAAACTTACCAATCTTCAGCCGTTAAGTTATTTGAAGACCGATACGTTACCGGTATTGGACAAAAACACCCGCACGCTGTATTTATGTGCCGATATTAAAGAGGCGCCCACAGGAGCGACGGGTCGCGTGTCTGTGTTGGCAAATAATGTGGGTAAAAATTTTTACATCACGAATCCCTATTCCTTTATCGTGTATATAGACGATGCGTCCCAAAGCGGATCCTTCAGTAATGTCAACGGAAGCTATGTTGAATATTTTGAAGAGGCCAACGCAACCTATGTCTTGGACGGGATTCGAAATTTTTCAAACTGGGGAGCCAAGTCGATCTATGCCCTGCCCAGTGCGCCCAATGATACCTATTGGTATCGTGATACCGATAAAGGATTGTATGCGATACTTATCAAGGGAAAACACATCGATTATACCAAAGCAACCAATGAGAAGGATGGGAACGACCTTGTAGTGTCAATTGATGGAGTAAAAAAATATGTGCTCCCCGGATATTACACCATGGCTTCTTTTGTATATAAACCTGTGCAGCTCTACAGTGCTTCCGGTTCAAATTCGGTAGCCGCTACCAACGGGAGTTCAGGTTGCGTCCAAGGGGACTGTTACAATGGTTGGGGGAAATGGCAATATGAGAATGCCCACTACGACGGGTTTTGGAAAAACGGAAAGAAAAACGGATACGGTCTCTATAAGTGGGACGGCATTGGGAAATACATTGGAAATTGGGAAAACGACACCATGAGTGGGTATGGGACTTATATCGCCGATAATGATGATAATATTGTGGGCGAATACCGCAATGGGAAATTGAACGGTGCCGGTTATGCCGTCTACGGTAAAGATTGGCAACAAGGTCTATATACCAATGGAAATCTTGTTACTCCCTATACATTCTACACCAATAATATAGAAAAAGGATGCACCGCAGGAGATTGTCAAAATAAATATGGAAAACTTGACTACGCAAATGGAGATTCCTATATAGGTTTCTTCAAGAACGGTAATCTTTATTTAGGGACGTACACATTTGCGAACGGAGACAAATACAGTGGGATGTTCAATGCTCAAAATCAGTTTCACGGTACAGGGCGTTATTTTTATGCCAGTGGAGGTTATTATGGAGGAGAATGGAAGAACGGACAGTATAACGGACGCGGTTATTATCACAATAGTGATTTTGTCCAACAAGTAGGAGAATGGTCCAATGGAACATTCGTTAAATCATTAAAAAAATAGAAAGCAATTAACACGTAAAACCAAAATAATATGAAATCACTAACGCTAACTTTTTTATGCATGCTGTTTACCGGCTTGCTCATGGCACAAGAAACACCAATGGCACCTACTACCGGAAGTAGTACTAAACCGCCTACAACTACAAATACATCTGCTTATGGGTGTGTAAGTGGCGATTGTGTTAACGGGTGGGGAAAGAAGACCTTTGATTATGGCTATTACGAAGGTTTTTGGAAGAACGGTAGCAGAGACGGTTACGGTCTCTTCGACTGGAATGACTCTGGAAAATATATCGGTTTTTGGGTAAACAATGACATGACCGGATACGGCGTATATATTGGGGTCAATAAAGATATGGTTGGAGAATATCAAAACGGATTTATACAAGGACTCGGGTATATAGTGGAAGATGAGGTTTGGGAACAAGGGCGCTATGAACTGAGTCAGTTGAAAGATTCCTACACTTTCATCGATAACGGTACCACGACCGGTTGTATTGCAGGAGATTGTACCAATAAATACGGCCGATTTAAATGGTCTAACGGGGATTCATTTACAGGATTCTTTAAGAATGGTAATCTATATATGGGCACCTATTTGTTTGCCAATGGGGACAAATACACCGGACAGTTTAACAGCAGTAATCAATATCATGGGCAAGGTAGGTTCTTCTTTACCAGCGGCAATTATTACGTGGGTGAATGGTTGAACGGAAAATACCACGGAAGGGGTTATTACCAGGGCCAGACAGCTGCCGATGATCGCGTAGGGACATGGAACAACGGCACCTTTGTTAAAAAACTTTAATTTTATTAGCCAATAGATCAAAGCACGATCCTTCGGGGTCGTGTTTTTTATTTTTTCTTTACATTCGTTTCTATAAAACCCCTCACATGCATAAGATTGCACTCCTCATATTCCTTTTCTTTCATGGAATTCTTTTCTCACAATCTCAAGCTCAAAAAATAGACAGCCTGCTTCAGGTGGCTGAGACAGCCAATGATTCGGTGCGTCTTCGCATCTTTAACAAGGTAAGTTTCTATTATATTTTTAACGACCCGCCGCGGGCGAAACAATTATTGCAAAACGCCATTGCTGAAGCAAAGAATAAGAAGGTTCCTTTTTCCGAAGCAGAACTCGTAAACACCTATGGAATCTATTACGACGTTTCGGGACAATCCGACTCCGCAAATTATTATTTTAAAGAAGCACTTGCGTTAAGTCAACAAAAAGATTTTGAGACCATCACAGTCATGGTCATCAATAATTTGGGAATGTTTCATTGGAACAAAGGAAATTATCAAGAAGCCCTCGATTATTTTTTTCAAGCCCTTAAGATGAATCAACCCAATACTAGTGAAGCCGCAAACGCAATCTATTTCAATAACATAGGATTGATTTATCAGGAAATGGGGCAGTACGAGAAGGCAATCGAATATCACAACAAGTCATTGGAGCTGCGACGTAGGTATAATAAAGCCAGTGAGATTCCAGCTTCCCTTAACAATATTGGGATCAACCTTGCGGCACAGGGTAAGTTCGATGAAGCCGAAAAAATTTTGAAAGAGGCCATTACTACTGCCGAAGCCGCCAATGAACAGGGAAAATATTTCGATTCCCTAAGCAGTTTGGCCGATCTCTATGTCACTCAAGGAAAACCATCCATGGCCATCCCATTGTTTGAAGAAATTTTAAAAGGGCGGGATGCTTTTAATATCGACCGTCGTGCAAATCTAGTCCCTATATCGTTTTTAATCTATACGAACAACCAACGTGACAATATTAAGGAAGCTTCAAAATATGTGTCACTAGGAAACCAATTCTTAAAGGAATTCCCGGATCTTAAGAATGCAGCGGTCGATTTCTACCGCCATGCTTCAGAGACCTATTTTAGAACGGGGAATCCCAAGTTGGGCGGTGAATACCTTCAGAGATCATTGGACGCCAAAGAACAGATTTTTTCAGACAAAAGCGCAGCCGCGATCGCAGATCTTGAAACAAAATACAATCTGGCTCAAAAAGAAAAGGATCTCGCCGAAACCAGGGCAAATCTGGTAGAGCGGGAGTTAGAAGTGGAACAAAAGAACTCACTTATTTACGGTGGGATCGCCATTGCGATCATCTTTGGTCTTTTGGGATATTTGTTCTTTAACCAGCAGCGACTAAAGAACAAACAATTGCAAAAAGAAAACGAGTTAAAGACTGCCCTTGCCCGTATTGAAACTCAAAACCGCTTGCAGGAACAACGACTGCGAATATCCAGAGACCTTCACGATACCATTGGGTCTCAACTCACATTTATTATTTCTTCTATTGATACCTTAAAATTCGGACTGAGGGATACCGGCGGAAAAACAAAGGAGAAATTATCCAATATAAGTGCATTCGCCTCGCAAACCATTTATGAGCTTCGGGATACCATTTGGGCCATGAATAAAAGCGATCTTACATGGGAAGACCTGCAAGGACGTATTTCAAACTTTATTGAAAAGGCCGGTACGGCATCCGCTAATGTGGATTTTAATTTTTCCGTGAGAGAAAATGTCACGCCGGACATTACCTTTTCTTCGGTGGAAGGTATGAACATTTACAGGATCATTCAGGAGGCAGTGCATAATGCGCTAAAGCATGCAGAACCACAACATGTTTCGGTAGAAATTGACGTCAAAGAAAACCAATATATTTTAACCATTACAGACGACGGTAGCGGATTTCGAACTTCTTCTGAAGCAAAGGGCAATGGCCTTCAGAATATTCAAAAAAGAGCGGCAGATCTGGGTGGAAGCGCTGCGATCAAATCGGAACCGGGAAAAGGAACACAGGTATTGGTAACCTTTAATAGGTAGTGAAATACGACAAATGCCGTATACGTGGTTTGGTAAGGTAGTCGTACCTTTAGAAGGCCAAATGAAACATCATGAATTTTGAATCTGTTATAGGATTCGCGCTCTTTTTTTGTACGATCGCGGGGTTAACACTCTTTTTTTTTCTTCGGAATAAGAGGTTAAAAGCACGTCATAAAATTCGGCAGCAACAACTATCGGAAGCTATTGGAAGCCATAAAGCACAGATCGCTCTACGCGAGAATGCATTGAATACCTATCATTTTTTACGGTATAATTTAGACGAAGCACTTGTTGTTCAGCCCAATATAAATATCTAGATTTATGGTAACTAACCAAAATAAATCTAAGATGTCAACACTTCGCAGTTTCTGCTTTCTTGTATTCTTTTTTTCCTCTTTTCTTCTTCAGTCACAGGAAACCCTAAAAAACATTGATAGTGCACTGGCAGTGCTCCGCAAAGCTCCAAATGATACAGCAAAGGTAGAACTTTTGCTTACCATAGCACGTCATTATAATGTTACGCATCTGGACAGTGCCAAGGCTTTTGCCGAAGATGGTATTCGTCTGGCAGAGACCTTGAAGTACCCTTACGGAAAGATGATGAACTTGAATGTTTTGGGGAACTATTTTGAACGGAAGACGGATTACGAGAATGCAATGGCCCAATATAACAAAGCGCTTGATATTGCAAAGGCTACCAATAGTACTAAGGGATTTGCCGTAGTACTCAATAATATCGCAACGATTCATATCCGAAAAGGAGACTACCAAAAAGCCATTCCATTGCTATTTGAAGCACTCAAGGCAGAGGAGAAGTTAGGCAATAAGACCGGGATCGCACAAGCATACAATAATATAGGGGTGGCGTATTACTATCTTCAGGATTTTGACAAAACAACACAGTATTTGACAAGGGCGCTTGAAATGCAGGAAGCCTTGGGGAATTTTGCCGGTTTGCAAAACGGGTATAACAATGTAGGTGCCATTTATGACTATCAGCAGAAATACGATGATGCGATCGCTTCCTATGCTAAAGCGCTCGCCATTAGCAAACAATTGGGAGATGTTAAAGAACAGGCGTCCAACCTTACAAATATGGCCCTTGCCTATTCAAAAAAAGGTGATTTTACTACCTGTGAACGTCTCTTTCTAGAGTCGATCACGCTGCGTGAAGCAGCACAAGATTTTAACGGGATGGCCCATTCGTATACTACCTTTGGGGAATCCCTGAGACTTCAAAAGCGTTTTCGAAAATCTGAAGAATACTTGCTGAAAGGGGTAGCCCTTGCCGAACAGCACGATATAAAGCTATCGCTTAAGGAAGGTTATTCAAGTCTTTCGGAACTCGCTAAGGATCAAAACGATTTTGAAAAGGCCAACACCTATCTTTACAGTTACATTGCCGTAAAAGACTCGATTCTCAATGAGAAGAACAGCCAGATCATTCAAGAAACTGAAGCAAAGTATGAAACCGAAAAGAAGGAAAAGGAAATACTTCAGCAACGGGCTCAATTGGCAGAAAAGGACCTGCAGGTACGAAAAAAGAATACCTTGATATATGGCGGATTCGGCTTGGCGCTGCTTCTAGGTATTTTGGGTTATCTGGTTTATAACCAACAAAAATTAAAAAACAGACAGTTGCGAAAAGAAGGAGAGCTAAAAACAGCGCTGGCACAGATCGAAACCCAAAACCGACTGCAGGAACAGCGTCTTCGTATCTCCCGTGATCTGCACGACAATATTGGCGCGCAACTCACTTTTATCATATCAAGTCTGGATAATCTTAAGTACAGTTTTAAGGATATGGAAACGTCCTTGTCACAGAAACTCTCCGGGATCAGTTCGTTTACATCGCAAACCATTTACGAATTGCGGGATACCATTTGGGCGATGAACAAGAACAGCATTACGTTTGAAGACCTTCAGTCGCGAATTAGCAATTTTATTGAAAAGGCGAAATTAGCTTCGGAAGGGACACAGTTCTCCTTTACGGTAGATGCTTCGGAAGCAGCTTCTCATGCATTCACGTCGGTAGCGGGAATGAACCTCTACCGAATCATCCAGGAAGGGGTCAACAACGCCATAAAATATTCCGATGCTTCAGAAATAGGTGTGAACATTTCAGAAGATACATCGCATTTCCTGCTCACTATTTGGGATAATGGAACAGGTTTCGACCCTGATACCACACAAGCGGGTAATGGGCTCCATAATATGAAAAAGCGAGCGAGAGAACTTGGAGGTGCGTTGGACCTGATTTCCGAAGAAGGTAAAGGAACGACGCTGAAGGTTCTCATTCCAAAAGAGGAGGGCAAATCCTAAATAAGGCAACTGCCCTATGGCAGAAAGGTAGAAACTGTTGTAAATTTCAGTACCTTTAATTCTGAACCCACCAAAGATGAGTTTGAAAGTTGCCATTGTAGACGATAACAGTTTCTTGATCCATGCGATCAAAGAGAAACTATCCTTCTTTGAGGATATTGTGATAAAACATACAGCCCTCAATGGCAGCGAACTGCTCACCAAACTGGAGGAGAATCACAATCTGGACGTGATTCTTATGGATATAGAGATGCCGGTGCTTAACGGGATCGAAAGTACGCAAATGGTGAAGCAGAAATATCCGCAAATCAAGATCATCATGCTTACGGCCTTTGACAACGACGAGAATATTTTCAATGCCATAAAAGCAGGAGCCGACGGTTATCTGCTAAAGGAGATCAATCCCGAAGACCTGTACAACGGGATCAAAGAAACGCTTAATGGAGGTGCTGCCATGAATCCTTCCATTGCATTGAAGACCCTGAAATTGCTTCGAAATCCCATCGATATCCAAAATCCGTGTGACAAAGAGGAGATCTCACTTTCCAAACGCGAAGTGGAGGTGTTGGAACAATTAAGTAAGGGCTTAAGTTATACTGCCATTGCCGAAAACCTTTTTTTGTCACCAAGCACGGTTCGAAAACACATCGAGAACATCTATAAAAAATTACAGGTACACAGTAAGATGGAGGCCGTTCAAAAGGCGAAGAATCACAACATCATCTAATCTTTGTAGGCTTGCGGGATCTGTCGGGCATTGAGTATTTGTTCTACGGTATAGCCCAATTCCAGTAATGCCGCTTCAGTATACGGCGACGATATAAGTGTGAGCGCAATGGGCTCTCCGCTATTTTTATATCCCATGGGAACTGCCAAACAAGGATGTAATCCCACCGCTGCGTAGGCCGAATGATAATTATTGATAGACAGGATCGCATCCAACTCGTGCTCCTTTATGGGTTCTTGAAAATATCGGTTTCCATTGGTAAGAAGTCGGGAACGCAGCAGTTCCAAACCTTTTGTATCTAAGGTGTCGTTCATGATGCCATCAAAGATTCCTTGTCCGTAAGGCATGCGTACCGTGCTGTCCTTCGCATTGTATCTCATGATCGCCTCCAACGAGGGAAGCGTATCTGCTATAGAGGTGTATTCTCGAAGGTAGACAGGAAGGTCTTGTTTCATCTCCAAATTCAGTAAACTAAGAAAACCATCTAAGGAGATCTGTGGCGGATCGAACGGAACCAGTGTAGCACCTTGCGCTTCCAGTTGTTTTAATGAAGCTGCGTAGATGCTGTCACTAAGCAACCCCTTTAGTATGCCCAACCGTTTTCCTGTAAGATCTTTACTCTTTTTCTGAAGGATATATGAACTTGTAGAAGCAATACTGGAAGGATCCTTAGCATCCTTGCCGGTCATGGCATCCAGTAATATGGCAGCATCGGTCACATTTTTGGCCATGGGGCCGGGCGTGTCCAAGGTGTGTGAAATAGGAACGATCCCCGACCGGCTCAATACCCCAACAGTGGGTTTTAATCCCACTAACGAATTTTGACTGGAGGGTGAAATGATAGAGCCTGCGGTTTCAGTTCCCACCGCTGCCACTGCGTAGTTCGCTGCCACCGATGTTCCGCTACCGGCACTACTCCCTCCGGTCTCGAAGATCTTTCGCCCATACGGATTCAAGGTTTGTCCGCCCAAAGCGCTGTATCCCAATGGACAGCCCGAACAGAAATAATAAGCCCATTCGCTAAGGTTCACTTTCCCAAGAATAAGGGCACCATGTGCCTCCAATTGGCTTACAATGAAAGCATCTTTGTCAGCGGTAGTTTGTTCCAATACAGCCGCTCCGGCTGTTGCATTCATAGAAGCTGTGGTAATGTTGTCCTTTAAAAGTATAGGCATTCCAAAAACGGGATGTTTCTTTTTCCCCTTATTTTTATCCCGAGCTTTTGCTTGTTCAAGTACCAAAGGGTTAAGTGCCATGATGGTATGTAAGGACATATTCGGGTCAAGCTCATAGGTATAGATTCGCTTTAAAAAGAACAGCGTGAGCTCTTCGTAGGTGAAGTCACCCTTGCTAACATGTTGCTGAAGGCTTGGGATATCCTGTTCCAGCACCATAGGCGCTAATTGTGCGTAGCGTTCTTCAGAAAAGGCCGAAACAGCCTCGTACAAGGGTTGAAATACATCGTTCTTATCCTGATACTTGGATTGGATCAACTTGAATTTCATCCGGTTGCTTTCATGCGCTTGTTGCGCATCAATTTCCTGAGTTTCATCATAGGTTTGCCACAGTATTACCTGTTTTGTTTCTGAAGGTGTTTTTTTGCAAGAGATGCAGACACAAAGGAGGAATAGACAAAATGCAGTGAAAGAAGATGCGTTCATGGTGTATAAATTTCTATAAATGTAAAAAACCACGCTTATACTTAAGTGTGGTTTTTTACATTTATTCTGAAAAATTTGAATCTTGATCGATCGATCAAAGTTTAAAGGCCTCTTTTACGGCTTCAATATGATCTAATTTTTCCCAAGTGAACAATTCTACCTCTTTCTCGATACGACCATTATACGGACTCTCGAAAACTTTGGTAACTGTTTGAGGCATACGTCCCATATGTCCGTAGGCAGCTGTTTCCAAATAGATAGGATTTCTTAGCTTGAGACGAGATTCGATGGCTGCAGGACGCATATCAAATAGCTTCGCTGTGATCTTTGCTATTTCTCCGTCAGACATTGATACGTGCGATGTACCGTGTGTATTTACAAGGATGGAAGTAGGTTCTACAACACCAATCGCATACGATACCTGTACTAAGACTTCATCGGCTACTCCGGCGGCCACAAGGTTTTTGGCAATATGTCGTGCCGCATAGGCAGCACTGCGATCCACTTTACTTGGATCTTTTCCGCTAAACGCACCACCACCATGTGCTCCCTTTCCGCCGTACGTATCTACAATGATTTTTCTTCCCG